>JAEULF010000055.1 GCA_016793965.1 Alphaproteobacteria bacterium
GCAGATCTTCCTGTCGCGCACGCGGCCCGAGTTCATGTCGAAGCTGTTCGCGCAGGAGGTGCCGGAGATCTACGACGGCATCATCGAGATCAAGGCCGTGGCGCGCGACCCCGGCAGCCGCGGCAAGATCGCGGTCATCTCCAAGGACAGCTCGATCGATCCGGTCGGCGCTTGCGTCGGCATGCGCGGCAGCCGCGTCCAAGCCGTCGTCGCCGAGTTGCAGGGCGAGAAGATCGACATCATTCCCTGGTCCAAGGACATTGCGACGTTCGTCGTCAACGCGTTGGCGCCCGCCGAGGTCGCCAAGGTCGTGCTCGACGAGGAAGCGGGCCGGATTGAGGTCGTGGTGCCTGACGAGCAGCTGTCGCTGGCGATCGGACGGCGCGGCCAGAACGTGCGCTTGGCATCGATGCTGACCGGCTGGAACATCGACATCCTGACCGAGCAGGTCGAGTCCGACCGGCGCAACGAGGAGTACCGGACGAAGAGCGCCGTCTTCATCGAGGCGCTCGACGTGGACGACGTGATCGCGCGCCTGCTCGTCGCCGAGGGCTTCACGTCGCTCGATGAGGTCGCCTACGTTCCGCTGGACGACCTGCTGGCGATCGAGGGTTTCGACGAAAGCGTGGCGGGCGAGCTGCAGCGCCGTGCGCGCGAGTTCATCGAGAAGCGCAACGTGGAGCTTACGGAGCGGTGCCAGGAGCTCGGCGTCGAGCTCGACCTCATCCAGACGGAAGGCCTGACGCCCTCCATGTTGGTCAAGCTGGCCGAGAACGGCATCAAGACCCGCGACGACCTGGCGGGGCTTGCGACGGACGAGCTGCTCGAGATCCTGCCGGAGTCGGAGCTTTCCGAGGAAGAGGCCAGCGCGATCATCATGGCCGCTCGCAAGCATTGGTTCCCGGACGAGCCGGCGGCGGCGGCCGAAGCGCCGTCGGCTGGGGGCTAGACGAAGCGGTCTGGGCGGGCGCGGCAGCGGCCGCAGGGGGAGCACGAGCGTGGCAGGGAAGGCATTGTCCGACGGCGATCATGGCGCCTCCGCGCGCTGCGCCGCAGGCATGCTCGAAACCGCCTCTGCTTTCCCGGTCGACGAATTGGCGGAGGACGCAGAGGAGGCCGGCTCGGAGCGGCGATGCATCGTCACCGGGCAGCGCATGGCGCGGGAGACCATGATCCGCTTCGTGCGCGGGCCTGATAGCGCGGTCGTCGCCGACCTGGAGGAGCGCTTGCCCGGTCGCGGCGTGTGGGTCGTGGCGGATCCTGGCGCGATCGCTCGGGCCGTCAAGGAAGGGCGTTTCGCGCGAGGCTTCAAGGGACAGGCGCTCGCGCAGCCTGACCTGCCGGATGCCGTGGCGCGCCGGCTGTCCAGGCGCTGCATCGACCTGGTCTCGCTCGCCCGCCGGTCCGGCGTGGCTTTGGCAGGGTCCGAGCGGATCCGCGAGCAGGTCGAGCGGGCACGGTCACGGCGACCCGGCGCATGGATGCCGGTGCTGCTGCTGGCAGCCGCGGAGGCGGCCGAGGACGGCCGCAGGAAGCTGGCGGCGCTTGCGCCGGAGCTGCCGCAGCTCGACGTGCTGGCCTCGGCCGAGCTCGGCGAGGCGTTCGGAAGGGACCAGGTTGCCCATGCGGCGGTCGGCCCGGGCGGCCTCGCTCAGAGGCTGATCCGCGATCTTGCCCGGCTCGGGAACTTCCGCCCATCGACCGCGGGCGGCGAGAGTGCTAGGAGAAGCGCCGCGACGCTGCCTATCGCTCAGGCCGCAGGTGGGGAGACAAGGCTCGGGTCGTTGTGAACCGGGCTCCGTTAGCGAGGCGAACACGGGCGCATGGAGAACGAGACGGACGCGAAGAAGCCGCTGCAATTGGCCGGTCGACGGTTCGAGATGAAGAAAACCGTCGAGACGGGACAGGTGCGCCAGCAGTTTCCGCACGGACGCCAGAAGACGGTGCAGGTCGAGATCAAGCGCAAGCGCAGCGTCGGCCCCTCGACCGGCGGCGGACCGGCGCTGAACCTTGCCCCGGCCAAGCCGGCGCCAGCGGCTGCGCCCGCCGCTCCGCCGCCCGCCGCCGCGGCGGCTCCCGCAGCGCCGCCGTCACCGCCGCCAGCCCCGTCGCCTTCCATTTCCGTTCGCTCCGACGACGGACGATCGCTGACGCAGCAAGAGCGCGTCGCGCGCGTGAAGGCGCTGCAGGAAGCGCTCAAGGACGAGGAAGAGCGCCGTCGCGCGCAGGTCGAGGAGGCACGCCGTCGCGCCGTCGAGGAAGAGCGCCGGCGGACGGAAGAGACCGAGAAGCGGCGCCTGGAGGAAGAAGAGGCGCGCAAGCGCACCGCGGAAGAGGGCGAGCGCCGGCGCCGCGAGGAGGAAGAGGCGCGTCGCAAGACCGCTGACGATTCTAAGGGGCGGCCTGGGGAGGCAGCTCCCGCGGGCGCTGAGACCGACGCGGCGCGCGCTGCGGCTGCGGCGAAGCGCCCGGCCCTGCGGCTCGCCGAGGAGGACGAAGCAGGAGCTGCGCGCCGCGCCGCCGCCAAGCGCACGCCGACGAAGGCCGAGCCGAGCACGCGCCGCACCGAGGATCGCCGGCGTTCCGGCAAGATGACGATCACGCAGGCGTTGACCAACGAGGAGAACGAGCGCGTGCGCTCGCTCGCCTCCGTCCGTCGCGCCCGCGAGCGCGAGAAGATGAAGCTGCTGCGCGACCAGATGGAGCAGCAGAAGTTCGCGCGCGAAGTCGTCGTCCCGGAGGCGATCACCGTCCAGGAGCTCGCCAACCGCATGGCCGAGCGCGGCGCCAACGTCATCAAGGCGCTGATGAAGCTCGGCGTCATGGTGACGATCAACCAAGTGATCGACGCCGACACGGCCGAGCTGGTCATCACCGAGTTCGGCCACAAGATCCGGCGCGTCGCCGAGTCCGACGTCGAGATCGGCATGCGCGTCGCGGACGACGATCCGACCCTGCTGCACTCGCGCCCGCCGGTCGTGACCATCATGGGGCACGTCGACCACGGCAAGACGTCGCTGCTCGACGCGCTGCGCGCGACGGACGTCGCGGCGCACGAGGCTGGCGGCATCACGCAGCACATCGGCGCCTACCAGCTGACGATGTCGTCGGGCAAGAAGATCACCTTCATCGACACGCCCGGCCACGCCGCGTTCACCGAGATGCGCGCGCGCGGCGCCAACGTCACCGACATCGTGGTGCTGGTCGTCGCGGCCGACGACGGCATCATGCAGCAGACGGTCGAGGCGATCCGCCACGCGCAGGCGGCCAAGGTCCCGATCATCGTCGCCATCAACAAGATCGACAAGCCGGAGGCAAACGCGCAGCGCGTGCGCAACGAGCTGCTGGCGCACGACATCCAAGTCGAGGCGCTCGGCGGCCAGGTCCTCGACGTCGAGGTCTCCGCCAAGCAGAAGATCAACCTCGACAAGCTCGAGGAGACGATCGTCCTGCAGGCCGAGCTGATGGACCTGAAGGCGAACCCGACGCGCATGGCCGAGGGCACGATCGTCGAGGCGCGGCTGGAGAAGGGCCGCGGCTCCGTCGCCACCGTCCTGATCCAGCGCGGCACGCTCAAGGTCGGCGACATCTTCGTCGCCGGCGCCGAGTGGGGCCGCGTGCGCGCGCTCGCGGACGATCGCGGCGGGCGCCTGGACGAGGCGGGACCCTCGACGCCGGTCGAGGTCGTCGGCCTCCAGGGCACGCCGTTGGCGGGCGACGACTTCGTGGTCGTCAACGACGAGACGCGGGCGCGCGACATCGCCTCCTTCCGCCAGCGCAAGCGGCGCGAGAAGGAAGCAGCCGCGGCAGCCGGGTCGCGCGGCACGCTCGACCAGATGTTCGCGAAGATCCAGGCCGGCGAGGCGCGCGAGCTTCCGATCGTCGTCAAGTCGGACGTGCAGGGCTCGCTGGAGGCGATCATCGGCAGCCTGAGCAAGCTTGCGACCGACGAGGTCAAGGTGCGCGTGCTGCACTCTGCCGTCGGCGGCGTGAACGAGTCCGACGTGACGTTGGCCAAGGCTTCGGCGGCGGCGATCATCGGCTTCAACGTCCGCGCCAATCCGCAGGCGCGCGACATGGCCAGGCGCGACGGCGTCGACATCCGCTACTACTCGATCATCTACAACGTCGTGGACGACATCAAGGCGCTGCTCTCGGGCATGCTCGCGCCGACGGTGCGCGAGCAGTTCCTCGGCAACGTCGAGATCCGCAAGGTCTTCAACATCACGAAGGTCGGCAAGGTCGCCGGCTGCATGGTCGTCGAGGGCAAGGTGGTCCGCGGCGCCAAGGTCCGCATCCTGCGCGACAACGTCGTGATCCACGAAGGCAAGCTGAAGAGCCTGAAGCGCCTGAAGGACGAGGTGCGCGAGGTGCTGCAGGGCTTCGAGTGCGGCATGGCGTTCGAGACCTTCCAGGATCTGCAGGAAGGCGACGTGGTCGAGTGCTTCGAGGTCGAGGAAGTGGCGCGCCAGCTCTGAGCGCGCCGCTGATCCGCCTGCGCATCCGGAGGCCGGCCATGGCGAAACGGGAGAGGGGCGGCCGCCGCGGCGCCGCTGCGGCAGAAGACGTCTCGGCCGCAGGCGCAGCGCGCAGCGTGCGGCAGCTGCGCGTCGGCGAGGCGATCAGGCATGCCTTGGCGGACGTGTTCCGGCGCGAGGATTTCCGCGACCCGGACCTTGCCGGGAGGTCGATCACGGTGACCGAGGTGCGCGTCAGCCCGGATCTCAGGGCCGCCACCGCGTTCTTCATGCCGCTCGGGCGTCCCAGCGCGACCGACTTGGCCGCGGTGGCAGGGGCGCTCGACCGGGTGTCCGGCTTCCTGCGCAGCCGGATCGCGAAGGCCGTGAACTTGCGCCTGGTGCCCGATCTCAGCTTCAAGCCGGACGAGAGCTTCGACCGTGCCGATCGCGTGTCCGGCCTGCTGCGCAGTCCGGATGTGGCGCGCGATCTCGCTGTACCCGACCAGGATCCGGCGCTTGACGGCATCGCGCCGCCAGCGTCGCGCTGAGGACGCCCGATGCCGCGTCGCCGCCGTGGCCAGCCCGTGCACGGCTGGGTCGTCCTCGACAAGCCGTCTGGGCTGACGTCCACTCAGGCCGTCGGCCGCGTCCGACGCCTGTTCGACGCGGAGAAGGCCGGCCATGCCGGCACGCTCGACCCGCTGGCGACAGGCGTGCTCCCGATCGCTCTCGGCGAAGCGACCAAGACCGTCCCCTATGCGATGGACGCGGTGAAGCGCTACCGGTTCCGCGTGCGCTGGGGCGAGGCCCGCGATACCGACGATGCCGAGGGCAAGGTGACGGAGACCAATGCCGGGCGACCGGATCAGGCGGCGATCCTGGCCGCGCTGCCGCGATTCATCGGCGCCATCTCGCAGGTTCCGCCTGCCTATTCTGCGATCAAGGTCGATGGCGAGCGGGCCTACGACCTGGCGCGAGAGGACGTCCAGGTCAGCCTCGCGCCCCGAATGGTGCAGATCGAAGAGTTCGTCCTGGTCGGGCAGCCGTCGGGCGACGCGGCAGATTTCGAGGTCCGCAGCGGCAAAGGCACCTACATGCGGGCTCTGGCCCGGGACTTGGCTCGCGCCCTCGGAACCGTCGGGCATGTCACAGCCCTGCGGCGGCTTGCCGTCGGCGCCTTTGACGAATCCCGGGCGATTTCCCTGGAACGCCTGGAGGAGCTGGGGCATAGTCCCGCGCTCTTGGAGCACTTGCTCCCGGTCGAGACCGCGCTGGACGACATCCCGGCGCTGGCCCTGGCCGAGGACGAGGCAAGCCGCCTGCGCCATGGCCAGCCGGTCTCCTTGCTCCGCCGTGCGGATCGACCTCGGCTCGACGCCCTGCTCGCAGCAGGCGATGGGCCAGAGGTCATTGCGTGCGCGCTGGCGGAAGGTAGGCCGGTTGCCATCGTGCGTCTGGTTGAAGGCGCGCTTCACCCCGTCCGCGTCCTCAATCTCTAGGATCGAAAGGTCGCACGATGTCGATCACTGCCGAGCGTAGACAGGAGCTCATCAAGGAGTATGCCCGGGCCGAGAGCGACACAGGGTCGCCGGAGGTTCAGGTCGCATTGCTCTCCGAGCGCATCAAGAACCTGACCGACCACCTGAACGGTCACAAGAAGGACTTCCACTCCAGGCGCGGCCTGCTGATCATGGTCGGCCAGCGTCGGCGCCTGCTCGACTACGTGAAGCGCAAGGATACCGGGCGCTACGACGAGCTGATCAAGCGCCTAGGCTTGCGCCGCTGAGCCCGCTGGGCGCTGCTGGCGAGAGAAGATGAGACGGTGTGACCGCCGCGCGCCTTGAGCGCACGGCGGCGCTTCGTCTTAGGTGCGCTGACCCAAACGGCTGGCGCGCCGGGGCGGCCGTCCCAGGGGGGCGGGCGCCCGCAAAGCCGTCACGTCCGAGGGGCTCGGCGGACGGTCGGCGGGACGGAGCCATGGGGGTGTCCGTCCGGAAGAGCCGAGCCCAGGCAGACCGCGCAAGCCGCCGTCGCCTCCGTACGTGAAGGAAGCAAACGATGTTCCAGATTTTCCGCCAAGAGATCATGTGGGGGGGCCGCAAGCTGGTCCTCGAGACCGGCAAGATCGCCCGGCAGGCCGACGGCGCGGTGGTCGCGACGTATGGCGAGACGACCGTACTGTGCACGGCCACTGGCGCCCGCCAGGTGAAGCCCGGCCAGGATTTCTTTCCGCTGACCGTGAACTACCAGGAGAAGGCATTCGCTGCGGGCAAGATCCCCGGCGGCTTCTTCAAGCGCGAGGGCCGTCCTTCCGAGAAGGAGACGCTCGTCTCCCGGCTCGTCGATCGGCCGATCCGGCCGCTCTTTGCGAAGGGATTCAAGAACGAGACCCAGGTCGTATGCACCGTGCTGTCGCACGACCTTGAGAACGACCCGGACGTGGTCGCCATGATCGGCGCGTCAGCGGCGCTCACCATCTCGGGCCTGCCGTTCCTCGGCCCGATCGGCGCGGCGCGCGTCGGCTCGATCGGCGGCAAGTACGTGCTCAACCCGACCGGCGACCAGATGAAGGAGTCGGAGCTGGACCTCGTGGTCGCCGGCACCAAGGACGGCGTGCTGATGGTCGAGTCAGAGGCCAAGGAGCTCTCCGAGGAATTCATGCTCGGCGCCGTCAGCTTCGGCCATGCCGGCTTCCAGCCGGTGATCGACGGCATCATCGCGCTCGCCGAGCGCTGCGCGAAGGAGCCTTGGGACATCAAGAAGGAGGCACCTGAGGCGCAGAACGTGCGCCGGCGTCTCCTCGAAGTCGCCGGGCCGATGCTGCGCGACGCCTACACGGAGAAGCTCAAGCAGGCGCGCCACGACAAGATCTCGGCCGCCAAGGCCAAGGGCGTCGAGACGCTCACGGCCGAGGGCTTCGAGCCGCCGCTGATCAACGAGCTCTACAAGAGCCTCGAGCAGGACATCGTGCGCGGCCAGATCCTCGACACCAGCAAGCGCATCGACGGCCGCGACCTGGTCACCGTGCGGCCGATCATGTGCGAGGTGGGGCTTCTGCCGCGCGCGCACGGATCGGCGCTGTTCACCCGCGGCGAGACCCAGGCGCTGGTCACCGCCACCCTCGGCACCGCGCAGGACGAGCAGATCATCGACGCGCTCGAAGGCGAGTACCGAGAGAGCTTCCTGCTGCACTACAACTTCCCGCCCTACTCGGTCGGCGAGACCGGTCGCATGGGCTCGCCCGGGCGGCGCGAGGTGGGCCACGGCAAGCTGGCTTGGCGCGCGGTGCGGCCGATCCTTCCCGAGGCCGAGAAGTTTCCCTACACCGTGCGCGTCGTCTCCGAGATCACCGAGTCCAACGGCTCGTCCTCGATGGCAACGGTGTGCGGCGCCTCGCTGGCTCTGATGGACGCGGGCGTGCCGCTGCCGCGCCCGGTGGCGGGCATTGCCATGGGGCTGATCAAGGAAGGCGATCGGTTCGCCGTCCTCTCCGACATCCTCGGCGACGAGGACCATCTCGGCGATATGGACTTCAAGGTCGCCGGCACGGAGCGGGGCATCACCTCGCTGCAGATGGACATCAAGATCACCTCCATCACGCCGCAGATCATGGAGATCGCGCTCAAGCAGGCGAAGGACGGGCGGACGCACATCCTCGGCGAAATGACCCGGTCGGTGAACGGGCCGCGCCAGGAAGTGAGCCGCTACGCGCCGCGCATCACCACGATCACGATTCCGAAGGAGAAAATCCGCGAGGTCATCGGGACCGGCGGCAAGGTGATCCGCGAGATCTGCGAGCAGACCGGCGCGAAGATCGACATCGACGACGACGGCACGGTCAAGGTCTCGGCGATCGAGGAGGCGGCTGCCAAGAAGGCGATCGACTGGATCCGCTCGATCACGGCTGAGCCCGAGATCGGCGTCATCTACGACGGCAAGGTCGTCAAGGTCGTCGATTTCGGCGCCTTCGTGAACTTCCTCGGCAGCAAGGACGGGCTCGTCCACATCAGCGAGCTCGCGCCGCGCCGCGTCCAGAAGGTGAGCGACGTGGTGAACCAGGGCGACTCCGTCAAGGTGAAGGTCATCGGCTTCGACGACCGCGGCAAGGTGAAGCTCTCGATGAAGGTGGTCGACCAGGCCACCGGCAAGGAGATCGCCGAAGACATGCGGAAGGGCGCCTGACGCCATGACGGCCTCTGGCCGGCCCCCGCTGATGCCTCAGGTGGTCGGCCACCGCGGCGCGGCCGCTGTCGCACCGGAGAACACGCTGGCTGGCTTCCGCGCGGCTGCGGAGTGCGGCGCTCGGTGGATCGAGGTGGACGTCGCCCTGACGGCGGACGGCGTCCCGGTCCTCTTGCACGACGAGACCTTGGACCGGACGTCGACCGGCAAGGGCTCGATCGCGGCGATGCGGGCGGCGGACGCAGCTCGCCTCGACGCGGGTTCGTGGTTCTCTCCGCGCTTCGCTGGCGAGCCTCTCCCGACCCTGGAGGCGGCGCTCGCCGAGGCTGTCCGGCTCGATCTCGGCCTCAATCTCGAGATCAAGCCGACGCCCGGACGGGCGCGAGAGACAGCCCGGGTGACATGCGCGATGGTCCGCCGCCTGTGGCCCGCGCGCATGGCGAGGCCCGTGCTTTCCAGCTTCCAGATCGATGCGCTGGAGGAAGCTTTGAGCGTCGCGGCCGAGCTGCCGCGCGGGCTGCTGCTCGAACAGGACTGGCCGGGCGACGCAGCGAGCTGGGCGAAGGAAGCGCGGCGGCTTGGTTGCGCCTCGATCCATCCCCAGCACCGCATGGTCGACGCGGCCGCGGCGAGAACCGTGACAGGTGACGGGTTCGCGCTCGCGGTCTATACGGTGAACGACGGCGCGCGCGCGCGGGAGCTTGTCGCTCTCGGCGTCGATACCGTCATCACGGACAAGCCCGACGCCATTCTCGCGGCGCTGGCGGCTTGATCGGTCTGTCCGCCTGGCGGGCGCGACCCGTGGGAGCGATGGATGGCGAGCGGAGTCGGATCGACGGGGCGGATCGACAGGATTGCCGCACTCTGCGCGGCGGCGCTCGTCATTGCGGCTTGCCTTGGAGATGCCCGCGCGCAGTCCTCCGGGCCTGCGGCCCCGCGCGGTCCCCTGCCTGACCGGCAGGGCACTGCGGGAACGGGGCTGCCGAGCGCCGGCACGCCGCAAGTCATCACGACCCCGGCGGCCGTCCCGAGCGCGTCGATCCCGCGCTCGGTCTCTCGCGGCGCGCATGATTCGGCGCTGCTGACCTGGACCAACCTGCCGCCGATCCGCATTGACGCCGCCACGCTCTCGCTCGGCGACGGCTCGCGCTTCCGCTGGGAGGTGGTCGACCGGGTCAACTCCTTCTCGGTCGTCCGCTCGACAGAGGCGAACGGCGATGTCGAGTACGTCGCCTATGTCGGCGTGCAGCGGCTCAACGCGGCCTGGGTCCGCGGCGGCCTGCCCGGCAACCAGGATGTCTTCCGCGTCAGCGGCTACGAGCAGACGACGGTGGCTCCGGGCGTCGTGCCCTTGAGCGGCGTCGACCCGTTGGAGCTGGCCTACGGTCTCACGATCGAGACGCGGGGCACGGACGGGGAAAGGCGAACGATGCAGCGCCGCCGCGTGCTCGGCGCCGATACCGCCTCCGTCAACGTGAACGGCCAGGCAGTCAGGCTGGCCGCCTTCGTGGTCCAGGTCGAGACCGACCGCCCGGGCTGGGGCGCCCGCTCTGTCGGTCGCGCCTTGTACGTGCCGGTGCTCGGCCTCGCCGTGTCGGGCGAGTTCATTGAGCCGGAGCCGTCAAACTGGCGGCTCGACGCGGTGCAGGTCGGTCCGGACGTGCTGCGCGACGTCCGAGCGGCGGCGCTGCGATGACAGGCAGCCGGAGCAGGGCGGGCAGCATCAATTTTCCTCGCCCTTGCCGTGCGAATGGCGCATAACCATCGATCCCTATCGGGAAAGAATTCGGCACGTTGGGCCCGCCGGCGCGACGGGCGGGCCTAGACCGGAGAGTGGCCGTGCAAGCGTTGAACGCGATCGTCCTGTCTGGCCGTGAAGTGCTGCCCCTCGTCGAGGGCGGCAAGGGCATCTCCGTGTCCAACGGCGAGAGCTCGGGCGCCTGGGCGGCCGCCGGCGGCATCGGAACGTTCTCGGGCGTGAACGCGGATTCGTTCGACGAGCGCGGCAACCTGATCGAGCAAATCTACCGCGGACGGACACGGCGCGAGCGTCATGAGGAGCTTGTCGCCTTCGCGATCCGCGGCGGCATCCACCAGGCGCGCATCGCCTTCGAGGCCTCGGGCGGGCGGGGCCGCATTCATATGAACGTGCTCTGGGAGATGGCTGCTGCGGAGCGTGTCCTGCACGGCATCCTCGAGGGCGCCAAAGGGCTCATCAACGGCGTGACCTGCGGCGCGGGCATGCCGTACCGCATCGCCCAGATCTGCTCGCACTACGGCGTGCACTATTACCCGATCATCTCGTCGGCCCGGGCGTTTCGCGCGCTGTGGAAGCGCGCCTACCACCGCTTCAGGGAATGGCTCGGCGCCGTGGTCTATGAGGACCCTTGGCTGGCCGGCGGCCACAACGGCTTGTCGAACAGCGAGGATCCGACCAAGCCGGAGGACCCCTTCCCGCGCGTGCGCGAGCTGCGCGCTCAGATGAAGGAGTGCGGCCTCGACGACACGCCGATCGTCATGGCCGGAGGCGTCTGGTACCTGCGCGAGTGGGAGCACTGGCTCTCCAATCCGGAGATCGGACCTGTCGCCTTCCAGTTCGGCACGCGGCCGCTCGTCACGCGCGAGAGCCCGATCTCGGATGCCTGGAAGCAGCGCCTCCTGAACCTCAAGGAAGGCGACGTCTTCCTCAACCGATTCAGCCCGACGGGCTTCTACAGCTCGGCCGTCAACAACCCCTTCATCCAGGACTTGCGCGACCGCTCGGAGCGCCAGATTCCTTATACGACGCAGGCGATCGGCGAGCACGACACGCCGCTCCCGATCGGTGCCCGCAGCCGCGTCGTCTACGTGGCCGCGCAGGACGCCGAGCGGGCTCGGGGCTGGATCGCTGCAGGCTTCAGCGAAGCGCTGCGGACGCCCGACTCCACGTTGATCTTCGTCACCCCGGAGTCGGGGCACGAGATCCACGAGGATCAGGTCAATTGCATGGGGTGCCTCAGCGCCTGCGGCTTCTCGAATTGGTCGCAGGAAGAGCCGTTCACGACGGGCAAGAAGGCAGACCCGCGCTCGTTCTGCATCCAGAAGACCTTGCAGCGGATCAGCCACTCCAGCGAGATCGACCACCAGCTGATGTTCGCTGGCCACAATGCGTTCCGCTTCGCATCGGACCCCTTCTACGCGAACGGATTCGTTCCGACCGTGAGCCAACTCGTCGAACGGATCGCCACCGGAGACTGACGGCAGCCGCATGAGCGTCGGAGCCAATGCCATGGCAAGGGACAGCACGGACGGCGAGATCGAGGCTGGACGGCGCTTGCGGGCGGCCGGCCTGCGGCCGACGCGCCAGCGGATCGCCCTGGCGGCCCTGCTGCTGGACGGTCGGTGCCGGCACGTCACGGCCGAGGACGTCCGTGCCGAGGCGCGGGCCGCCGACATCGCGGTGTCGCTGGCGACGGTCTACAACGCGCTGAACCAGTTCACCGCGGCCGGATTGCTGCGCGAGGTCACGGTGGAGCCGGGGCGGTCATACTTCGACACCAACGTGTCGGAGCACCATCATTTCCTGATCGAGAGTTCCGGCACGCTGGTGGACGTGGCGGCCGGCGCGCTGCGCATCGACGGCATGCCGGAGCTGCCGCCCGGCACGGCGCTGCATCGAGTCGACGTGGTCATCAGGGTACGCCCGAAAGGCGCGCCCGGGGCGTAGCGCGGATCGCCAGGCACCGCCTAGCGGGCGAGGCCTTCCTCCGGCGGGATGCCCCAGACCTCGCCGCGCTTGATCCAGCCGCGGTGCTCGTCCTTTTCCACCTGGCACCACTGCGCATCGCATTTCGACAGGCGGAAGATGACCCCGGGCTCGGCGCGGGCGACGACGTTGGCGCGCTCGGAGCTGCGCTCGCGGACGAGGCGCTCGCCGCCGCCGACCACGATCACCGTCCGCTCGTTCGTCAGGTTGGTGTGGTGCGTCCAGCCCTCGGTGCCCTGCCAATCGCGGACGCGGCGCCATTCCTCGAACTGCTGGACCACCTCCATCGGCAGGCCCCGGCGCAGGTAGACCCAATCGATCGGGTACTGCGTCCCTGGCCCGGTGCGCAAGTGAACCAGTCGCGAGCGCAGCGACACGAAGCGCGGTGCCGCCGTGGCGGCCGGCGCGGCGGTCTTGGCGCCGCTGTCGACGGCGCGGCCGAGCGGCGCGGAGCCGGCCTGTCCGCCCGGCGCCGGCGCCTGCTTCTGCGCAGGCTGCGCGGCCTGCGCCATGGCACAGGCGGGCTCCAGCCCGGCGAGCGCCGCTGCTGCGATGAGAACGCCGCAGAGTCGGGCGGCGCGTGACGGGCGGGCTGTCGCGTAGGTTTCGGTCGGCATGGCGATCGTCTTGAGCGTCCTTGCTGCAGCCGATGGTCCGGCCGCGAGAGCCGCCGGCTCGGGATTTCAAGACCCGTTTTGGGTCTTTATGGTTTACGAATCGCAAAGAGGCGCAGGAGTTCGGCGGCCCGACGACCGGTTGCGACCCGAGATGAACCGTGCGAAACCCCAGCCGCAATGCCATCGCCCGGGGGGAGGTCGACTGCCATGCCCGCCACTGCGCCGCGACCTCGACCGCTGGTGATCGTGACCCGGAAGCTGCCGGACGCCATCGAGACGCGCATGCGCGAGCTCTTCGACGCGCGCCTGAACTTCGCGGACGAGCCGATGGAGCGCGCCGCGCTCGGCGCCGCGGTGAGGGAGTGCGACGTGCTCGTGCCCACGGTGACCGACAAGGTCGACGCTGCCCTGCTCTCTGAGGCCGGGCCGCGCCTGAAGCTGATCGCTTCCTTCGGCACGGGGACCGACCACATCGACCTCGCAGCGGCGAAGCAGCGCGGCATCGTCGTCACGAACACGCCGGGCGTCCTGACCGAGGACACGGCGGACATGACGATGGCGCTGATCCTCGCCGTGCCGCGGCGCCTCGCCGAGGGCGAGAGGGTGATGCGCAACGGCGACTGGCGGGGCTGGAGCCCGACCTGGATGCTCGGCCACCGCATCTGGGGAAAGCGCCTGGGGATCATCGGCATGGGCCGCATCGGGCAGGCAGTCGCGCGTCGCGCGCGCGGCTTCGGCCTGTCGATCCACTACCATAATCGCAAGCGCGTGCACGATCAGGTCGAGCAGGAGCTCGAGGCGACCTATTGGGAGAGCCTCGACCAGATGCTCGCGCGCATGGACATCGTGTCGGTGAACTGCCCGCACACGCCGGCCACCTACCACTTGCTGTCCGCGCGGAGGCTCAAGCTGCTGCAGCCGCACGCCTATCTCGTGAACACGGCGCGCGGCGAGGTCGTCGACGAGGCTGCGCTCACGCGCATGCTCGAGCGCCGGGAGCTGGCGGGCGCAGGCCTGGACGTGTTCGAGCACGAGCCGGCCGTCAACCCGAAGCTGCTCAAGCTCGACAACGTCGTCCTGCTGCCGCACATGGGTTCGGCGACCATGGAGGGTCGCATCGACATGGGCGAGAAGGTGATCATCAACATCAAGACGTTCGTCGATGGCCATGCCCCGCCCGATCGCGTGCTCGACGGCGCGGCCTAAGCTGCGTCAGGCCGCGCAGGCCGGTCCGGCGCCATAGTCGGCGTCGGCGAGGCTCCTGATGGACGGCTGGGAGCCGCAGAGAGCGCAGGCAGGATCGGCCTTGGTCCTCACCGTGCGCACGGTGACCGACAGCGCATCGTAGAGCAGCAGCCGCCCGGCCATCGACTCGCCGAAGCCGACGATCTCCTTGACCACCTCTGTCGCCTGCAGCGCCCCGAGAGTGCCGGCGAGCGCTCCGAGCACGCCCACATCGGCGCAGCTCTGCTTCGGATCGGGCGGCTGCGGGCCGAAGACGCACCGGTAGCAAGGCGTTCCGTCACGGCGATGCGCCCGAAAGGTGGAGAGCTGTCCGTCGAACCGCATGATGGCGGCCGAGACGAGCGTCTTGCGGGCCAGGTAGCAGGCATCGTTGAGCAGGTACCGCGTCGCGAAGTTGTCGGACCCGTCGGCGACGATGTCGTAGCGCTCGACCAAGCGCGCGGCGGTTGCGGCGGTGACGCGCGTCCGGTGCGGCTCGACCCTGACATCAGGGTTGATCCCGGCGATCCGTGCAGCGGCGCTCTCGACCTTCGGACGCCCGACGTCGGACGTCGCGTGCAGCACCTGGCGCTGCAGGTTCGAGAGATCGACCGTGTCGTCGTCGACGATTCCGAGCGTACCGACCCCGGCTGCCGCGAGGTATTGCAGCAGCGGAGAGCCCAGGCCGCCGGCGCCGACGACGAGCACGCGCGCATCGAGCAGGCGCGCCTGACCCGCCTCGCCGATCTCCGGCAGCACGAGGTGCCGCGCGTAGCGGTCGACCTGTGCGTCCGTCAGCTCCCGCTCGCTCCAGCGCGCGTCATCGGGCATCGCTGCCTCCGCGGCGTGGCGGCCCGGCTGCCGCGCGCAGCCTCAGACGGCGTCGGCCGTCTCCACGATCGTGTCGACCAGGCCGTAGGCCTTTGCCTCCTCGGCGCCCATCCAGAAGTTCCGGTCCGTGTCCTTCTCGACGCGCTCAAGCGGCTGACCGGTCTCGCGCGCGATCACCTGGTTGATGCGCCCGCGCATCTTGATGATCTCGCGCGCCTCGATGTCGATGTCCTGCGCCGGACCGCGGACTCCGCCGGAGGGCTGGTGCAGCATGAATCGCGTGTTCGGCAGGCAATAGCGGTTGCCCTTGCGCGCGCCGAGGAAGATGTGCGCCGCTGCCGAGGCGACCCAGCCCGTGCCGATCACCTTCACCGGCGACCGCACGAACCGCATCACGTCGTGGATCGTGTCGCCGGATTCGACGTGGCCGCCGGGCGAGCTGATAATGATCCGGATCGGGTCAGCGCCCTTGTGGTCGAGCGCCAACAGGCGGGCGGTGACCTCGCGCGCCAGCTTGTCGTTGATCCCGCCGAAGATCAGGACAGTGCGCGCCTTGAAGAGCTCCGCCTCGACGGACGGCGGCCCGCCGTCCTTCTTCTTGGCGCGCTTGGGCTTGCCTTCCTTGCCCTCTTCCTCTTCCTCGACCTCCGGGCCGTCTTCGTCGTCTTCGTCGGCACGTACGTGGTCGCGCATCTGCGAGAGCGGGGTCATCCGGGTGGTCCTTCTGGCGGCAGGGCCGGGTGCGGCTGGGCCCTGCGGAAGAGATGGGGTGCCTAGCACGGGCCGGCCAGGCCGGACAAGCTGGCCGGCCTGACGCCTTGCCCTTCAGTCCTGGAACAGGTCGGTCGTAAGGTAGCGCTCGGCGAAGGAGGCGAGAATCACCACGATCAGCTTGCCGGAGAGCTCGGGCCGACGGCCGACCTCCAGGGCAGCCGCGAGCGCCGCACCTGACGAGATACCGCAGGCGATGCCGTCGAGCGCCGCGGCGCGGCGCGCGGTCTCGAACGCCGTCGCATTGGCGATGCGGATGACCTCGTCGATCTCCCTGCGATCGAGGATCTCCGGCACGAAACCCGCGCCGATTCCTTGAATCTTGTGCGGGCCCGGCTGGCCACCGGAGAGGACCGGGCTGTCGTCGGGCTCGACAGCGACCATCTTGAGGCCAGGTCGGCGCGGCCGCAGGGTCTGCCCGATGCCGGTCAGCGTACCGCCGGTGCCGACACCGGACACGACGACATCGACGCGGCCGGCGGTGTCCGCCCAGATCTCTTCGGCCGTCGTCGTGCGATGGATGGCCGGATTGGCCGGGTTCTGGAACTGCTGCAGCATCAGGGCTTTGGGGTTGCCGGCGACGATCTCCTCGGCGCGCGCGATGGCGCCGCGCATGCCCTTGGCCGCCGGCGTCAGCTCGATCTGCGCGCCCATGTGCCGGAGCATGCGGCGTCGCTCCACGGACATGCTCTCCGGCATGGTGAGAACGAGCCGATAGCCCTTGGCAGCGCAGACGAACGCAAGCGCGATGCCCGTATTGCCAGAGGTCGGCTCGACGAGGACAGTGTCGGGGCCGATCTGCCCGGATGCTTCCGCCGCGGCGATCATCGACCAGCCGATGCGGTCCTTCACGGACGACATCGGGTTGAAGTACTCGAGCTTGGCGACCAGGTCGGCGACGCACCCGGCGTCGCGCGCGAGGCGCGGCATGCGCACGAGCGGCGTGCCGCCGATCGTGTCGAGAACGCTGTCGTAGATCCGGCCGTGCGCGGCTCTCCGGCCCCCGGGCAGGGGGGCGTCGCCGTTCTTCGGGGTCTTGGCGGCTCGCTTGCTGGACATGGCGGTGGGTTCCCGGCTGGTGCTCAGATCGCGTAGTCGAGGCGCGCCTCGCCGGAGCCCGAGATACCAAGCGCACGGGCGCGCGTGCACAGGTCGTCGAGCGTCACCGCGTCCAGGCGGGCGATGAACGCGTCCTGCAGCTCCTGCCAGAACGGCCTTACGACCTGGTGGCCGAGGGCGGATCCCGGCAACTCCTCCTCGTCCTCCTGGCCGCTCTCGACCAAGCTGGCCACGCGCACGATCTCGCCGACCGAGATCCGTCGCCGCTCACGCGCGAGCCTGTAGCCGCCGCGCGGGCCGCGCACGCCGGAGAGGATCTCGGCCCGCGTCAGCTGCTGCAGCATCGGCTCGAGGTAGCGGCGCGGAATGCCGAGGCGCGCCGTGATGGCGGCGCTCTGCACCGGCTGGCTGCCGGCGTGCAGCGCGATGTCGAGGACGGCCTCGATGGCGAGAAGGGTCTTGCGCCCGATCCGGATCATCGGCCGCTCCGCGCCGCCGGCGCTTTCTGCGGATCCTGCTCCAGCGCTTCGGCGATGCGATGGGCGAGCCGGTCGGCGACGGCCTCCTTGGCCAGCCTCTCCCAGCTCTCGACGCCGGTCTCGGTCACGAAGTGGATGACGTTCGAGTCGCCGCCGAAGGTGCCGGTCTCCGGCGAGACATCGTTGGCGAGGATCCAGTCGCACCCCTTGCGCCGGCGCTTTGCCTGCGCGTGCTCCACGACCTTCTCCGTCTCTGCCGCGAATCCGACGACCAGGGTCGGGCGGCCGGTGCGCAAGGACGCGACGGTCTTGAGGATGTCGGGGTTCTCGGTCAGGGCAAGGGTCGGAACGCCGCCGCTCCCCTTCTTCAGCTTCTCGCGCGCCTCCTGCGCCGGACGCCAGTCGGCGACGGCTGCCGCGAAGACGGCGACGTCGGCCGGCAGCGCCGCCTCGCAGGCCGCGAGCATGTCGCGCGCCGTCTCGACGCGCCGGACCTGAACGCCCGGCGGGTCGGGCAGAGCCGTGGGGCCGCTGACCAGGATCGTTTCGGCACCCATGCGCGCCAGCGCCGCCGCGATCGCATGGCCCTGCTTGCCCGAGGAGCGGTTGGTGAGGAAGCGGACGGGATCGAGTGGCTCGACCGTCGGTCCGCTCGTGACGACCGCACGGCGCCCGGCCAGAGGCGAAGGCCCGCGCGCGCTGACAGCCCGCTCTGCCGCGGCGACGATGTCGGCCACGTCCGACATCCGCCCGAGCCCGTACTCGCCGCACGCCATGGCTCCCTCGATCGGCCCGACGAAGTCGATGCCGCGTGCGCGCAGCGTCGCGACGTTGGCTTGGGTGGCAGCGTGGTGCCACATGCGCACGTTCATGGCCGGGGCGACGAGGACCGGCTTGTCGGTCGCGAGGAGCGCCGTGGAGGCCAGGTCGTCGGCGAGGCCATGCGCCATCTTCGCCAGCAGGTCCGCTGTCGCAGGCGCGACAAGCAAGAGGTCGGCGCTGCGCGACAGCTCAATGTGCCCCATCTCGGATTCGTCGGTCAGCGACCAGAGATCGCCGTAGACCTTGTCCTCGCTGACCGATCCCAGCGCCAGCGGCGTCACGAACCGGCTGCCGCCGTCGGTCAGCACGCAGCGGACCGCCAGCCCACGGTCGCGTAGGCGCCGCACGAGCTCGGGCGTCTTGTATGCGGCGATGCCGCCGCTCACGATCAGCAGCACGCGCCGGGCCGGCGCCCGGTCGCTCGCCGGTTCGTGAAGCGCTGGTGCGTGCGCCATGGCGCCACCAAATTGCCAAGGAAACTGCGGAAAAGAAATCAATCCACAGTCGGTGATGCTAAAATAGCGGTCGCCTCGATGATCGACAAGCCTCGCCACCGGGCGGCGCGCTGCCTTTCAGAGGGCGAGACCTGCGAGGAACGCCGCCGCCAGAGCCAGCCACCACCAGGCCGGCGGAGATGCGGGCGGTTGAGGTCTTGAACCGCGCCGTTCCCTCCGCGCGTCATCCGGTCGTCCGACGGGCGCGGCGGGACTATCCAGGCGCTCGAAGATGGCGGGCAGCCGGGAAAGCCCGGTCAGCAGGTCCGCGGCAAGGTCGCGCGCGCGGGCGGCCGGCCCAAGGTTCTCCGCGGCCCACCGTTCGACGAGCGGCTGCGCCAACGTCCACATGTTGATGGTCGGATCGAGCAGGCGGCCCATGCCCTCGGCCTGGAGCATGGTCTTCTGCAGCAGCAGCAGCTGCGGCTGCGCCTCCATGTGGAAGACTTGCGTCACGCGGAACAGCTGCGACAGAAGGCGCGCGAAGCTGATCTCCGCCAGCGGCCTGCCGAGGATGGGCTCGGCGATCGACCGGCATGCCTGCGCGAAGAGCGGCACCACCGTATCCGGCGGCACGTAGCCCGCGCGCACATGGACCTCGGCGACGCGGCGATAGTCCCCGGACAGGAAGCCGATCAGCATCTCCGCGAGGTAGCGCCGCGTCTGCAGGTCCAATCGGCCCATGATGCCGAAATCGACGGGAACGAGGGTGCCCGGCGGCTCGACGAACAGGTTTCCGGGATGCATGTCGGCGTGGAAGAAGCCGTCGCGGAAGACCTGGACGAAGAACGTCGACGCGGCAGTCTCGAGCAGGGCGCGCAGATCGACGCCGCGCTCTCGCAATGCTGCGAGGTCGCCGGCCGGGATGCCGTCGACGCGCTCGAGGGTCAGCACCCGTTGCGCCGTCCGCTGCCAATCGATCCGCGGCACGCGAAAGCGCGCCTCGCCGCGGAACCGCTCCGCGAGCTCGGACGCGGCCGCTCCCTCCATCCTCAGGTCCATCTCGAGGGCGACGGTCTCTGCAAAGGCTTGCACGACCTCCGGCAGGCGCAGGCGGCGCATGTCCGGCCACCAGTCGTCGAGCAGGCCCGCCAGCCAGCGCATGAGGTCGACGTCGCGCGCGAACTGAACCTCGACGCCTGGCCGCAAGACCTTGACGGCGACGAAGGCGCCTTCAGCCGACACGGCGCGGTGGACCTGCGCGATCGACGCGGCGGCCATGGCGTCGGGCTCGAAGGACCGGAACAGGACCTCCACGGGAGCGCCGAGCTCTGCCTCGACGATCGCTCGCGCCGCGGCGCCGTCGAAGGCAGGCATGCGATCCTGCAGCGTCGCCAGGTCGGCAGCCATCTCCTCGCCCAGCAGGTCCGACCGGATCGACAGCGCCTGGCCGAACTTCACGAAGCAGGGCCCGAGCTCGGCCAGCGCGCCAGCGAGCTGCACGCCCGGACGCTTGGCACCGGTGCCCGAGCGCCCGAACGCCAGTCCGAGGACGATCCCGATGGCCCTGACCGCCAGGCTCTCGCCGAGAGGAGTGCGCGCGACGAGCCGCAGCGCGCCATGCCGGGCGAAGGCCCGCGCGATGGCCGCGAGCCTCGACAGGTTCCGCCACGCTCGGATCATGCGACGGCCGTCCGATCCAGGCGCATCGCGGCTGCCGTCACGTCCGCCAAGCCGAGTGGATGGCGGCGATGCCGCCTGACAGGTCGCGCCAGCGAACCACGTCGAGTCCGACCCGCTTCATCATGCGCGCGAGGTCGGCCTGTCGCGGGAAGCGACGGATGCTCTCGACGAGGTAGACGTAGGCGTCCCGGTTGCCGGCCACGGCCTGCCCGAGCCGCGGCAGGATCTCGTCGGAGTAGCGGCGGTAGAGATCGGCCAGGGCAGGCTGCGCCACGTGGCTGAACTCCAGGCAGAAGAAGCGTCCGCCCGGTCGCAGCACGCGGCGAGCCTCGGAGAGCGCGCGCTCGATGCCCGTCACGTTCCGCAGCCCGAAAGCGATCGTGTAGGCGTCGACGCTCCGGTCCGGCAGCGGCAACGCCTCCGCGTCGCCGCAGACCCACGCGATGGCGCCCGCGGCGGCGCCGTCGAGAGCGCGGTCGCGGCCGACGGCGAGCATCGCCTGGTTGATGTCGCAGACGATCACGTCGCCCGCTCCGCCGGCGGCCTCCTGGAACCGGAACGCGATGTCGCCGGTGCCGCCTGCCACATCGAGCAGCTGCATGCCCGGGCGCGGCGCCACCATCTCGATCAGCGCGCGCTTCCACAGGCGATGGACGCCGGCGCTCATCAGGTCGTTCATCAGGTCGTAGCGCGGGGCCACGGCGTCGAAGACCTCGCGCACGCGCCCGACCTTCTCGTGCCGTGCCACGCGCTCGGAACCGAACCAAACCTGGTCGTCCTGTGGACGCGTCGCGCCCGCTTGCTCCGCCTCAGTCATGGTCCGCACGTTAGCCTTTCAGGCGCCTCCGGACCAGCCCAGCGCGCGCGGCGCCGTGCTTCCCGGACGGACCGGGACTCCGTTGCGCGCATTCCGGCGTCAGGGCAGTGTCGCGACGATCGGTCGCAAGCGGCCGTCAGCGCGCGCCAGGTCCCATGCCAGAGCTGCCAGAGGTCGAGACCGTGGTCAGGGGCCTTCGGCCGCATCTTCTTGCGGCGCCGATCGCTCGGGTCGAGCAGCGTCGTCCGGACCTGCGCTTCCCGTTTCCCGCGCGTTTCGCCGAGCGATTGACCGGGCGCAGCGTAACGTCCCTAGATCGGCGGGCGAAGTATATCCTTGCGACGCTCGATGACGGCGTTCGCTGGCTCGTCCATCTCGGCATGTCCGGCCGGTTCACGGTCGACGGGCCGGGCGCGCGCCGCGCCTCCTCCGGCCAGTCGGGCCGCTCGGACGGCTGGGCCGTGCACGATGCCCACGACCATGTCGTCGTCGTCCTGGCTGACGGCGCGGTCCTGCGGTTCAACGACGCCAGGCGCTTCGGATTCATGGACTTGATCGAGCCGTCCGACCTGGCGACCCATCCCCGGCTCATCGGGCTCGGTCCGGAGCCGCTTGAGGCGACCTTCGACGCGCGCGCGCTGGAGTCCGCGCTCGCCTTCAAGGCGACGCCGCTGAAAGCCGCACTGCTCGACCAGAAGGTCGTCGCAGGGCTCGGCAACATCTACGTGTCCGAAGCGCTGTTCCGCGCCGGCCTCTCGCCGCGCCGCCTTGCTTGCACCGTTCAAGGCGCCAAGGCGGATCGGCTGTGCGCGGCAATCAAGAGCGTGCTGTCGGAGGCCATCGAGGCCGGGGGATCGAGCTTGCGCGACTACGTGCAGGCGACCGGAGAGCTCGGCTATTTCCAGCACCGCTTCGCGGTCTATGACCGCGAGGGGCAGCCCTGCGAGGGATGCACGTGCCGGACGGGGATCCAGAGGCTCGTCCAGTCAGGCCGGTCTACGTTCTTCTGCCCGAAGCGGCAGCGCTGAGCCCCGCGTCGGCCGCGGCGCGACTGGGCTGAGCGGCGGCGATTGACGGGAGCGCGCCCTGGCGCCATGAGTCGGCGCCGCGGCGACGCCGCGTCGAGCAACAATCCCGCGGAAGGATCACCCATGTCGTACGAGCACATCCTGGTCGAGCGGCGCGGGCATGTCGGGCTGATCACCCTGAACCGGCCGAAGGCGCGCAATGCCCTGTGCGACGCGCTCATTGCCGATCTCGGCAGGGCGCTCGACGAGCTCGAGGCGGATCCCGAGATCAGGTGCCTCGTCCTGACCGGCAACGAGAAGGCTTTTGCTGCCGGCGCCGACATCAAGGAGATGGCGGACCGAACCTATATGGACGTCTACGCCTCCGACTTCATCACCAAGGGCTGGGAGCGGGTGTCCCATTGCCGCAAGCCGATCGTGGCCGCGGTGGCCGGATACGCGCTCGGCGGCGGCTGCGAGATGGCGATGATGTGCGACTTCATCCTGGCAGCGGACACCGCCAAGTTCGGTCAACCGGAGATCACCATCGGCACGATCCCGGGTTCCGGCGGCACGCAGCGCCTGGCGCGCTTCGTCGGCAAGTCGAAGGCGATGGAGATGTGCCTGACCGGTCGCATGATGGACGCGGCCGAGGCCGAGCGCTGCGGCCTGGTCAGCAGGGTCGTGCCGGCCGCCGAGCTGGTCGACGAAGCGGTCAAGGTGGCGGCGCGAATCGCGGCGATGTCGGGCCCGCAGACGATGATGGTCAAGGAGGCGGTGAACCGCGCCTTCGAGACGACGCTGGCGGAGGGCATCCGTTTCGAGCGCCGCCTGTTCCACGCGACCTTCGCGACGGCGGACCAGAAAGAGGGGATGGCGGCCTTCGCCGAGAAGCGCGAGCCGAACTTCAAGCATCGCTAGTCGGCCCGCGCCGCGGCTTCCGCGCCAGCCTTGACGTCCTCATTCGATGCGCTTATACCCGCCCGCTCCTGCCGCTGCGGCATTTCGCGAGACCTGCGACCATGGCACATACGCGTACCGTCAAGAAGAACGTCCGTCAGGCCGCCCGTCGGGCGACCATCAATCGGGCGCGCATGAGCCGCATCCGCACCTACGTCAAGAAGGTCGAGGAGGCGATCGCGGCCGGCAAGCGCGAGGATGCGCGCGCCGCGCTTCTCGCTGCGCAGCCGGAAATCGATCGTGGCGTGAGCAAGGGCCTCGTTCAAAAGAATGCCGCCGCGCGCAAAATGTCGCGCCTCACCGCGCGCATCAAGGGAATGACCGCCTAATCCTGGCGCGACGCTCCCCTTAAAGCTTAGCAATAATTGTATCAGTCTCAAATTGAGTTGCTCTTGGGCAGTCACTGTAACGATTGCCTTCAAGTTATTGCTGTTGATGATTCTCTTGCGCGGTTCACGAAAGAGTCTGCGTCCTCCCGATAACGTCTATTGCATCGGATGGGGACCACAGGTATCCTGACCGCTGTCGAGCAGATGAGCGATGTCATCGGGTTGGGTAAAGTCCCGTAGACATGTAAATCTAGCGCGGTCGAGCGGACTGCCGGCAGGCTTGAGCCGGCAGATCTCAGGCGGGATGATGTCTTCTGGGTCGATGCGTCACGGCCTGATCTAGTGAATACATTGCTGGACTGATCGAGACGGCCCGCTCGGCTTGCGGCCGCGACAGAGGTACTTTGCCTATGCAGACGGACCGTGAGGCCTCGATCGGACAATACCCTGCGCGCCTGCTCAAGCCGCAGCGGATCCATCACCTCACGTGCTTTCACCCTGCCTGTTCTCCCATCGGCCTGTCGCGCGCTCGGTCCTGAGACATGTCGTCAGGCGAGCGCAGGAACCCGGCAGGGGAAGCCGGCGGGCACGGGCCTGTTTCGGACGCGGCCACCGCGAACCCGGCCTCCGTGGACGCGATATGGCGCCGGGCACTCGAGCGGCTGCGCGGCGAGGTCGGAGAGACGGCCTACCGCAGCTGGCTGATGCCGATCGTGCCGGCGTCCTGCACGGACGGCGTGCTCCATCTCGACGCGCCCACGCGCTTCATGCGCGACTGGATCGAGAGGAACTACGGCGATCGTCTCGTCGCGCTCCTGGGCGCGGAGGACAAGGCGATCCGCGCCGTCGCTATCGGCGTGGCTGCGACGCCGCGCCCAGCAGCAGCAAGCAACGGAGCGGGCCCTGCGGCTGGCCGGCCCGCCAGCCGAATGGCCGCTCGCGAGAGCGATGCCGCGCCGCGTGCCGCCGCGTTGCGCGCGCATACCAGCGCGACCGCGCTGGGTCCCCTGGCACCGGGCGATGTCCATGGCGAGGAGCCCAGCGCCGATTTCGGCGCGCCTCTCGATCCGCGCTTCACCTTCGAGAACTTCGTCGTCGGCAAGCCCAACGAGCTCGCCTTCGCGGCGGCGCAGCGTATCGCCGAGGCCGCGACCGTCGAGTTCAACCCGCTGTACCTCTACGGCGGCGTCGGGCTGGGCAAGACGCACCTGATGCACGCCATCGCCTGGCACATCCGTCGCCACCGCCCGGACCGCCGGGTCATCTACCTGTCGGCCGAGAAATTCATGTACATGTTCATCGTCGCGCTGCGCCAGCGCGAGACGGTGGCGTTCAAGGAGCTGTTCCGGTCGGTCGACGTGCTGATGGTGGACGACGTGCAGTTCATTTGCGGCAAGGACGCGACGCAGGAGGAGTTCTTCCACACCTTCAACGCCCTGATCGACCAGAACCGCCAGATCATCCTGTCGGCCGACAAGTCGCCCTCTGACCTGGAGGGGATGGAGGAGCGGGTGCGCTCGCGCCTCGGCTGGGGCCTTGTCGCCGACCTGCACCCGACGACCTATGAGCTGCGGCTCGGCATCCTGCAGGCCAAGGCCGAGCGCCTGCCGGTGGTGATCCCGCAAAAGGTGCTGGAGTTCCTGGCGCATCGCATCGTGTCCAACGTGCGTGAGCTGGAAGGCGCGCTCAACCGCATGGTGGCGCACGCCACGCTGGTCGGCCGCCCGATCACGCTCGAGAGCACCCAAGAGGTGCTGCACGACCTGCTGCGCGCGAACGACAGGCGGGTCACGGTGGACGAGATCCAGAAGCGGGTTGCCGAGTACTTCGGCATCAAGCTGACGGAGATGAAGTCGGAGCGGCGCGCCCGCGCCGTGGCGCGCCCGCGCCAAGTGGCGATGTACCTGGCCAAGCAGCTGACCCAGCGCTCGCTCCCGGACATCGGCAGGCAGTTCGGCGGGCGCGACCACACGACGGTCATGCACGCCGTGCGCAAGGTGGAAGAGCTGATCGCCACGGATGGCGCTTTTGGCGATGACGTGGAGCTGCTGCGGCGGATGCTGGACAGCTAGCCCCGCCTCGCCCGGGAAGGGGTCGCGGCAGCCTGCAAAGGCTGAAAAAGACTGCTATTTCCCTGCGAGTTTGCTACAGTAAACGTCCGGTTAGCGACGACGAGCGATCGGCTGACCGCCAGGGAGACAGCAGCCGCCGGGGGCATCGCCTGCCGCGGCCGGACCGGGTGCTTGCCATTCCATGAAGATTACGATCGAGCGGGCGGCC
>JAEULF010000070.1 GCA_016793965.1 Alphaproteobacteria bacterium
AGAGCGCATAGTCGGGGATATCGCCGGCACGCTGCCAGCCGACGCTCTCATAGAGCCGCGCGCCGTCGCTCCTCGTCACCGTGTCGAGGACGAGCACCGTCTTGCCGGCCGCGCGCGCTGCGTCTTCCGCTGCGCGCATCAGTGCGGCACCGACGCCGCGCCGGCGCGCCCGGCGGTGCACGAGCATCTTCGCCACGTCGGCGCGATGCGGCTGGTTCTCGTATGGTGCGGGAATGAGCTGCACGGTGCCGACGATGCCCGTCGCGTCCTCGGCCAGGAGGAGGATGCGCGCGCCCGCCGCGACGTCGCCTGCGAGGCCGCGCCAGAACGCGGCGGCGCGGTCCCTGCTCAACGGCAGCATGAAGCTCACCGAGGCGCCGCCCTCGACGCAATCGACCAGCACGCCGGCAAGGCCGGCGACCGTCGCCTCGTCCAGGGCCGCGGCGCGGCGGATGGTCACGGCGCCGGCATCGGCGCGGGGAGCGGCGTCACCCATCGGGCACCCTCGTCTCGGAACCGGTCGCGATCACCACGGCATAGCGCGCGGGGCGCTGCGTCGGGTTGGCGTAGGCGATCGGCTTGTCCAGCACCATCGCCAAGCAGTCGCCGGCGGCGAGGTCGACGTGGCGCCCGTCGAGCGTCACCGTGATGCGTCCCTCGATCACCCAGATCTGCTGGTGCAGCACCCCCGGCCGCGCGGCGGTCTCGTAGGCGATGCGCGCGCCGGGCGGGAAATCCACGGCGACGATCTGGAGGGGCGAGGGGAAGCCCGGCGGCGAGACATTGCGCCTGACATAGCCCGATTGCGGATCGCGCCACTCCGCCTGGTCGGCGCGGCGCGAGACCGGGTCGGGCGGCGGCGCCGGCGGGTCGAACAGGGAGGCCAGGACGACGCCGAGCCCCGTCGCCAGCTTCTCCAGCACCACGGCCGTCGGGCTGCTCTCGCCGCGCTCGATCAGCGAGATCATGGAGCGGCTGACGCCGCTCGCCGCGGCCAGGGCCTCCAGGCTCAGGCCGCGCGCGGCGCGGAGCTGCCGCACACGGGCGGCAATGCGGTCGTTGAGGGGTGGCATGGGCGTCGGCGAGAATTCCATTATCTTGGACGTTAACTCCAGTATTTAAGCTTACCTGTCAACACCGAAGCGCCTGCGAGCAGGGCAGAGGGGCCAGCGGCGGACCGGCGCATCGCGGCGGCCAGCGGCGCGACGTCCGTTTCGCGCCTCGGCGATTCAGGATAGGAGCGACTGTCGATCGTGCTGCCCGAGAGGAGCGCCCATGCCTGACGTTGCCGCCGCCCGCCCCGCCTCCGCACGCCCCGCCTCCTCACGCCCCGCCCCCTCTCGCCTCGATCCCGTGACGCTCGAGATCCTGTTCAACGCGCTGCGCGGCATCACCGACGAGACCTTCATCGCGCTGATGCGCACGGCCTACTCGACCAACATCAAGGAGCGGCACGACCACTCGACCGTGATCATGGACGCGGACGGGCGGCTGGTGGTGCAGGCGGACGGGTCGCTGCCGATCCACCTCGCCTCGATGCTCGGGCTGATGCGCTGCCTGCTCGCCAAGGTCGGCAAGGACGGAATCCGGCCCGGCGACATCTTCGTCGCCAACGATCCGCATGTCGCCGGCGGCACGCACTTGCCGGACATCAACCTGGCGATGCCGGTCTTCGGGGACGGCGACCTCCTGGGGTTCGTCTGCAACATCGCGCATCACGCCGACGTCGGCGGCATGGTGCCGGGATCCATGGCCGGCGGCATGTCGGAGATCTACCAGGAGGGGCTGCGCATCCCGGTCGTCCGCCTGTTCGCCGGCGGAACGCTGCAGCAGGACGTCATGGACATCCTGCTGCTCAACATGCGGCTGCCGGAGGAGCGGCGCGGCGACCTGAACGCGCAGATCGCCGCCTGCCGGCTGGGCGCGGCGCGGCTGCAGGAGCTCTGGCAGAAGCACGGCACGGCCAGGCTGTCCCAGGCCTTCGACCAGATCGTCGCACGCACGGCGCAGCGCATGCGCCAGGCGATCGCCCGCATCCCGAACGGAGTCTACCGTTTCGAGGACGTCATGGACGACGACGGGATGGGGGCGAAGGACATCCCGATCCGGCTCGCCATCACGGTCGGGGAGGGCGGCATCCATTTCGACTTCGCCGGCTCCTCGCCCCAGGTGCGCGGCAACATCAACCTGACCCTGAACGCCACCCAGTCGGCCGTCTGCTATGCCTTGAAGGCGCTGCTCGACCCGGAGGTGCCGAACAACCAGGGCGTGCTCGACGCGTTCACGATCGCCGCCCCGTCGGGCTCGCTGCTCAACTGCCAGGCGCCGGCGCCTGTGGCGGCGCGCGCGCACACCTGCCAGCGCGTCATCGACGTGGTGATCGGGGCGCTCGCCCCGGTCCTGCCCGCGGCGGCCGTGGCGGCGGCCAACGGCGCCAACACCACTGCCGTCTTCGCCGGCACGGACCCGCGCACCGGGCGCGCCTACGTGTATTTCGAGACGCTCGGCGGCGGCTTCGGCGGACGGGCGGACCGCGACGGCAAGGACGGGGTGCAGGTGCACATCACCAACACCTCGAACCTGCCGATCGAGGCGATCGAGATGGAGTACCCGCTGCAGGTCGTGCGCTACGGCCTGGTCGAGGATTCCGGCGGCGCCGGCACCTGGCGCGGCGGGATGGGGCTGAGGCGCGAGGTCAAGCCCGTGGGCCATGCCTGCACCTTCAACGGAGCGGGCGAGCGCTTCACCCACCAGCCCTGGGGCATCTTCGGCGGCGAGCCGGGCGCTTCCGGCCGCTTCCTGCTGCGCACGGGCAATGGCGCGGAGCAGCCGCTCGACAACAAGCCGGCCGGCGTCAGCATCGCGCCGTCGGATAGCGTCGTGGTCGAGACGCCGGGCGCCGGCGGCTACGGCCCGCCTTCCGGCCGCAGCGCCGAGGCGCTTGCCGCCGATGCCCGCGGCGGCAAGTTCAGCGCCGCCTACCGGCGCCGTTACTACGGCTCGGCGACAAGCTGATGGCGAGGCTGGGAAATGACCTTCGGCCTAGTCCAAATGGTGGCCCCGCCTATGTCCCTCGCAGCGTTCCAATTCATGACCGTTCGGCGCTACTCTGTGAGTTGCTCAACTGAAAGATGCAGACTGTGCCTGCGGATACGACATCGACCATGGCGGGCGGGGATGAGGCTGGCGGCGTGGTGATCGTCCATGACGATGCCGCCTGGCGGAACCGGTTGGCGCAGCAGCTGCGCGCCCTCGGGATTCCCTGCGGCGCCTATGGCTCGGATCAAGCGACGCTCCGCATGTTGCGGGACACCAGCCCCGGCGTGCTTCTGGTCGGCGTTTCGATGACCGGCCGGGATTCCATCGACCTGCTGCGCGACGTGCGCACGCTCGACACGCCGCCCGCGATCCTCCTCGTGCAGACCGGCGTGTGGCAGATCGCGGAGATCGCCCGCTCCTGCGCCGCCGCGCTCGGGCTGACCGATGTCGTGGTGCTGCCTCCGGCACGCTCCGCCGCCGGCGACGACGCGATGCTCGGCACGGCGCTCGGCATGTTCGCGACCTGGCGGTACCGCCGCTTCGCCGACGCGATCGACCAATCAGTCGCCTGCTGACGGCGGCCAAGCGGCCGGCATCAGCGGCGCACGCCCACCATGTTGACAGCGCAAGCCGGCATGTAGAGCCGGGACAATGGGAGCTTGTCGCCCTCGCGATCGTCGAAGGCACGCTGCGCCGGCGCGTCCGGCAGCATGAGCTGCAGCAGGTTGCGCTCGTGCTGCAGCGTCTCCGGGCCATGCGCCGGGACGCCGTCCCGCCGCAGCCTGTAGCCGACGTCCTCGCGCGCGCCGGAGTACCACTCCGTCTCGACCGCGACGCGCTCGAACAGCAGGCGCAGCGCGCTGAAGCTCATCCGCCAGTGGTCGGTCGGGAAGCCGTGCCACCCCTGCACCCACGGCACCGTGATCACGATGATTCCGCCCGGCTGCAGCAGGTGCTGGAGGTTGCGCGCGGCATCCCAGGGCCGCGCGACGTGCTCCAGCACATGGCAGCAGACCACCGCGCCGACCGTCTTGGCGCCGATCTTGCGGCGCAGGCTGGCGAGGTCGCCGGCGATGTCGGCCACGGCGTCGACGCCGGGCCCGGGCTCGACATCGAGCCCGATCACGGATCTTCCGGCCAGCAGGCGCTGCCAGCGGCCGGCCGGGCCGTCGATCACCTGGGCCCGGGCGCCGACATGCAGGACAGGGCCGGCCATGCGCGCGGCGACGGCGGCGAGCAGATCATCGATCGCCACCGTCTCGACGGCCAGCTCGTGCCCCGTGCCGTCCGTCCAGCGGCGCGCGAAAGCGGCGGGCAGCTCTGGCATGGAGGTTGCCTCAGGGGATGCGCACGAGCTGCTTGCCGAAGTTCTCTCCGGTCAGCAGCTTGAGGAAGGCGGGCGGCATCGCCTCGATGCCGTCGGCAACGTCCTCGCGCGCCCTGAGCCTGCCCTCGCGCTGCCAGGCAGCCAGCCGCTTCAGCGCCTCGTCGCGGCGATGGTACCAGTCGAACACGTTGAAACCGGTCATCGTGGCGCGGGCCACCAGGATCTGCCGGATCAGCCGCTCGCCGATGTCCGGCTGGCCGAACTTGCCCGCGAGCGCGATGGTGCCGCAGATGACGATGCGGGCGCCGACAGCGAGGTTCTTGATGACCGCGTCATGGATCGGCCCGGCGGTGTTGTCGAAATAGACGTCGACTCCGTTGGGCGCCGCCTTGGCGACGGCGCCGACGAGGTCCTTCTCCGCCTTGTGGTCGATGCCGGAATCGTAGCCGATCTCGCGGCAGTAGGCGAGCTTCTGGGCTCCGCCGGCGATCGCCACGGCGCGGCAGCCCGCGATCTTGGCGATCTGCCCGACGAGCTGGCCGACGGCACCCGACGCCGCCGAGACGACGACCGTGTCGCCCGGGCGCGGCCGCCCCGTGTCGAGCAGGCCGAAATAGGCGCTCATGCCCGGCATG
>JAEULF010000093.1 GCA_016793965.1 Alphaproteobacteria bacterium
CCGCCTACGCGATCCTGCGCCATTGCGGCATCGAGGTCGGCAAGCGCGACTTCATCGGCCCGATCTGAGGGAGCGGCTCCCGCCGCCAACCCCCGCCCCGCCGCCGTGCCCGCGGCCCCGCTGATCGCGGTCAAGCGAGTCTACGACCCGCCCGACGCGGCGGACGGGCTGCGCGTGCTCGTCGACCGGCTCTGGCCGCGCGGCCTGAGCAAGGACGCGGCCGCCGTCGACGAGTGGGCGAAGGCCGTGGCGCCGAGCGCGGCGCTGCGCCAGTGGCTGCATGCCGACCCAGGTCGCTGGCCGGAGTTCCCTGCGCGCTACCGCGCCGAGCTGGCGGAGCCGGGGCCGGCGGCGGCGCTGCGGAGCCTGCGCGCTGCCGCGGCACAAGGCAAAGTCACGCTGCTCTACGGCACGCGCGACGAGAAGCGCAACCACGCCCTGGTGCTGCGCGACGTGCTGCTCGCGGTGAAGACCTAGGCGCCGGCCATCGGCTCCGCGGGCGCGCCTCCCGCCTGCTGCCCCTGCGCCACGCACGGAGCGACGGGAACCGGCGCCGCGCGCAGGCACCCGAACAAGCTGCAACCCGAGATCCCTGGAGCGGGCCAGGTGAGACATGGCGAAAATGCGCCGCAAGCGAGATCTTCCGACCAAGTCCTGCCTGGCATGCGGGCGCCCGTTCTCTTGGCGAAAGAGATGGGCGCGCACCTGGACCGAGCTCAGGTTCTGCTCGATCCGTTGTCGCGGCGACGCGCGCCTCGTCAAGAGCCCTGATGCCCCGGAACGGCCATGACGACGCTGCGACTTGTCCTCGGTGACCAGCTGTCGGCCGGCATCTCGGCGCTCGCCGGGATCGACCCGGAGCGCGACGTGGTGCTGATGCTCGAGGTCGATGAGGAGTGCCGCCACGTTCCTCATCATCAGCAGAAGATCGTCCTGTTCCTGAGCGCTATGCGTCACTTCGCCCAGGACCTGCGCCGACAAGGCATCCAGGTCGACTATGTCGGGCTCGATGATCGCGCCAACACCGGCAGCTTCACGTCCGAGATCGAGCGCGCGATTGCCCGCCATGGCGCTCAGCGCCTCATCCTGACTGAACCGGGCGAGTGGCGCGTGCAGGCCATGGCCGATGGCTGGTCGCACCGCTTCGGCTTGCCGGTCGATCTGCGCACCGACGACCGGTTTTTCGCGAGCAAGGCGCGGTTCCGCGCTTGGGCCAACGGCCGTCGCAGCTGGCGAATGGAGCATTTCTACCACGAGATGCGCCGCGAGCACGCCATCCTGGTCGAGGGCGATCAGCCCGTGGGCGGCTTGTGGAACTTCGATGCGGAGAATCGCAAGAGCTTGCCCGCCAGCGCTATCCCGCCGCCACGGCGGCGCTTCTTGCCCGATCCGACGACCCGCGAGGTCATGGCCATGGTCGCCGAGCGATTCGGCGGGAATTTCGGCGTTCTCGGCTCTTTCGCCTGGCCGGTGACCCGCGAGGAGGCCAGGGAAGCGCTGGATGACTTCGTCGCGAGCGCCTTGCCTTGGTTCGGCGACTACCAGGACGCCATGAAGGAGGGCGCCCCGTTCCTCTACCACTCGCTGCTGGCGCCGGCACTCAACCTTGGCCTGCTGTCGCCGCGAGAAGCCTGCGCCGCGGCCGAGGCCGCGTGGCGTTCGGGCCGCGCGCCCATCAACGCGGTCGAGGGCTTCATCCGCCAGATCCTTGGCTGGCGAGAGTATGTCCGCGGCGTCTATTGGACGCTGATGCCGGCCTATGCCGATGGCAATGCGTTGGAAGCAAGCCATGACCTGCCGGCATTCTACTGGACCGGCGAGACCGACATGCAGTGCCTGCGCGCGGCGATCGACAGCACGCGCAAGCATGCCTACGCGCACCATATCCAGCGGCTGATGATCACGGGCAACTTCGCGCTGCTCGCGGGAATCGCCCCGCGCGAGATCGAGCGCTGGTACCTCGCCGTCTATGCCGACGCCATCGAATGGGTCGAGATGCCCAACACGCTGGGCATGGCCGTCTTCGCGGATGGAGGGCGCATGGCCTCCAAGCCTTACGCCGCCTCCGGCGCCTACATCGACCGCATGTCGGACTATTGCGAGGGCTGCGCTTACGACGTGGCCCTCAAGACCGGGCCGCGCGCGTGCCCGTTCAACTACCTGTACTGGGCGTTCTTGATTCGGAACGAAGCTCGCCTCAGGTCAAACCCGCGGATGGCCATGCCCTATCGCACGCTCTCGACATGGTCGCCTGCACGGAAGGCAGCCTGCCTCGCGGAAGCGGACGCCTTCCTGGCGGGCTTCTGAGCGCGCCCAGCCGGTCGATCGATGCGACGCGTCAACCCTGCGGGCATCGACTGACGGCCTGCCGTCACGGCTCCTGCCGCGGAAGACATGGCAGCGCGACGCGCGCCTGACCGCGCGCCGGCCTGGCCGCCGCATCATGCAAGCCGCCCAGACCCGAGAGGCGCTTCGGCAAGAGCGCGGTCAGCCCCTCACACCCCGCCCATGCAGAGGTACTTGACCTCCAGGAACTCCTCGATGCCGTACTTGCTCCCCTCGCGGCCGATGCCGCTCTCCTTGACGCCGCCGAAGGGGGCGACCTCGGTGGAGATGAGGCCGGTGTTGATGCCGACGATGCCCGATTCCAGCCCCTCGGCGACGCGCCAGACGCGGTTGATGTCGCGCGCGAAGAAATAGGCGGCGAGGCCGAACTCCGTGGCGTTGGCCATGGCGATGGCGTCCTTGTCCGTCTTGAACTTGAACAGGGGCGCCACCGGGCCGAAGGTCTCCTCGCGCGCCACCAGCATGTCCTGGGTGACGCCGGTCAGGATGGTCGGCTCGAAGAACTGGCCGCCCAGCGCGTGGCGCTTGCCGCCGAGCGCCACCTTGGCGCCTTTCTTCGTCGCGTCGGCGATGTGCTCCTCGACCTTGGCCACCGCGGCGGCGTCGATCAGCGGGCCCAGATTGACGCCGGCCTCCATGCCGTTGCCGACCTTCATCGCCTTGACCTTGGCCGCCAGCTTCTCTGCGAAGGCGTCGTAGACGCCCTCCTGCACGTAGAGCCGGTTGGCGCAGACGCAGGTCTGGCCGTTGTTGCGGTACTTCGACGCGATGGCGCCGTCCACCGCCGCGTCGAGGTCGGCGTCGTCGAACACGATGAAGGGCGCGTTGCCGCCCAGCTCCATCGACACCTTCTTGACCGTCTTGGCGCACTGGGCCAGCAGGATCTTGCCGACCGAGGTCGAGCCGGTGAAGGTCAGCTTGCGCACGATCGGGTTGCCGGTCATCTCGCCGCCGACCTCGTTCGACCCGCCCGTGACGACGGAGAACACGCCCTTCGGCACGCCCGCGCGCTCGGCGAGCTCGGCCAGCGCCAGGGCGGAGAACGGCGTCGCCGTCGCCGGCTTCGCCACCATGGTGCAGCCGGCGGCGAGCGCCGGGCCGGCCTTCCTGGTGATCATCGCGGCCGGGAAGTTCCACGGCGTGATCGAGGCGCAGACGCCGACCGGCTCCTTGAGCACGACGATGCGCTTGTCCGCCTGGTGGCCGGGGATGGTGTCGCCGTAGACGCGCTTGGCCTCCTCGGCGAACCACTCGATGAAGGACGCGGCATAGGCGATCTCGCCCTTGGCCTCGGGGAGCGGCTTGCCCTGCTCCGCCGTCATGATGGCGCCCAAGTCGTCGACGTTGGCCAGCATGAGGTCGTGCCACTTCCTGAGGATCGCCGCGCGCTCCTTGGCCGTCTTCGCCCGCCAGGCCGGGAAGGCGGCGTTCGCCGCCTCGATGGCGCGGCGCGTCTCGGCGGCGCCGAGCTTCGGCACGCTGCCGAGCACGGCACCCGTCGCCGGGTTCTTGACCGGGATGGTCTGGCGATTGTCGGCATCGATCCAGGCGCCGGCGACGTAGCAACGCTCGCGGAACAGCGTGGGGTCCTTCAGCGCAAGTGCGGGCTTCTGCTGCGGCACGGCGGACATGGCGGTTTCCTCCCAGGTGAACCGGCGTTCATAGGGGCATTATAGGAGCGCCCCTGCGCGGCGAACAACCTCAGGCGGCGCATCCCCCGACGCCCGCCGCCCAGCACTGCACGCGGTTGTCGCTGCCCGCGGTTTGACCGGCGGCGGCTTCAGGCGCATCATTTCGCCATGTCCGAGCGAGCCCGCACCATGGCGCCCATGACGGCAGCCGCGTTCCTGGACTGGGACGATGGTACGGGCGCGCGCTACGAACTCATCGACGGCCAACCCGTCGCCATGGCGCCCGGAGCGAGACCGCATGCGCGGCTGATCGCCCGGCTCACGATCCAGCTCGGGACGAAGCTTCGCCCGCCATGCGACATCTTCTCGGCGGCCGGCGTGCTGATCCCCGATGCAGCCGACCAGGTCCTGGTTCCTGACCTGGTCGTGAGCCGCGCTGCGCAGCCCGATGACCTGCGCTGGGTGGGCGATCCGACGCTGGTCGCCGAGGTGCTCTCGCCATCGACCCAGCGCTACGACCGCGACCAGAAGCTGTCCCTCTACCGGCGCATCCCGAGCCTGCGCCACATCCTCCTGCTGAGCCCGCAGCGCCGGCACGCGATCCACTGGCAGCGCCGCAGCGACGGCTGGCTGGTCGTCGACCTGGTCGGCGAGGCGACGTTGCGCTTGGACGACCTCGCCGTCGCGATCCCGCTGGCCGAGCTCTACGCCGGCATCGCCGACTGAGCCGCCGCCTCTATTTCCCCGTCTCCACGCCGCGCAGGTAGAGCACGGTCCTGACCGGGCCCGCGCCGGCCTCCGCGCGCACCAGGATCGGCGGCGCGTTGGCGAAGTTGGTGGCGATCCAGAGCGTGCCGGTGCCGATATAGGCGAGGTAGTCGTCGGCCTTCGGGGCCTCCTGACCGGTATCGACCGCAAAGCTGCAGGCGACGGCGTTGCCCAGCACGACGCCGCCGCCCGGACCGCCCGGCGGCGTCTGGCGGCCGAGATCCTGGGTCGTCACGTCGAAGCGGCGATAACCGTCATAGATCGAGAGCTTGGCCGGGCAGCGCCCGTCGCGCCCCGCGGCGGCGAGCAGCAGCGCGAAGGCGGCGAAGGGATCGACAGCCCCGGTCAGCGCTGCCGGCGCCAGATCGTCGGGCCGCGCCGGCGGCTCGGCGCGGACGGGCTGGATCGGCCGCCCGGCGGCCTGGGTATAGGCAATCTGCGTCTCCTGCTGGCGCTGCGGCGTCGCGACGCGCACGACATAGCGGCGCGGCACCGGCGCCCGGCTCTCGACGCGCCCGTCGCCCGCGGCGTTGAGCGCGAAATTGTAGGCGCGCTGGAAGGCCGGCACCGGCGTCACGTCGGCGGCGATGCGCCACTCGGCTTCGCCCAGCCGCACCGAGGCCTCGACATCGAAGACCGGCAGCGGTCCCAGCGCGATGCCGTAGCGCAGCTCGGCCGAGCGCTGCGGGGCGGACGCTGCGGCTGCCGGCGTGGCCGCCGGCGGCGACGCCTGCTGCGCCGCGGCGGGCCAGGCGCCCAGCAGGGAAGCAAGGGCGAGAAGCCAATGAGGTTTGTCGAGCACGGGCATGCGCCTCCGACTGCGTGGACGGCTTGACTGGACAGCGCTCCCGGCGTAGCGATCTGCCCTCGGCCGGAGGGGTGCGTAGCTCAGCGGGAGAGCACCGTCTTCACACGGCGGGGGTCGCAAGTTCAATCCTTGCCGCACCCACCATCCGACCCTGTCCTCCATTCAATCTCCGATCGCGACCGGCGCCGGCAGAGCCGGTGCATCCGTTGGCGCCCCTCGCGGCCTCTCTACGGCATGCATCGGATGGCGCCTCCGGCCTGTCCGCGAAAGGAGCGACCCATGGACGCGATCCTCAGCCAGCTCACCGGCCTCGTGGCGGTCATTCTTGCCTTCGGCAGCGTCGCCGGCCTCTGGCTCGTCCCGCTCGCCATCGTCCGCCTGCGCGGCCGCGAGCGCGAGGCCATGCTCGCCGCCATGCGGGCGGCCATCGAGAAAGGCCAGGCGCTGCCGGCCGAGCTCGTCGCCGCGCTGGGCCGGCAGGCAAGGCCGTCGCCCATACGTGACCTGCGCGCCGGGATCCTCTGGCTCGCCGTCGCGCTCGGTCTCGCCGCTAGCGCCCTAGCCGGCCACGTCGCTGGCCTCGGCCCGCAGTTCCGCTGGCTGCTCGGCGCGGCGCCGCTGCCGGGCCTGGTCGGCCTCGCCTATCTGGCCCTCGCCCTGATCGGGACGCGGCGCGGCGAAACCTAAGGCGAGCGCGACCGGCAGCGTGCCGTGTCCGACAACCGCCGCGCGCCGCGCGCCCTCGCGCTCATGGACGATACCGGCCTGGCCGCCCTGGCAGCGGCGGGCGAGCGCGCGGCTTTCGGCGAGCTGGTGCGCCGGCACGGCTCGGCGGTGCGCTGGCTGCTGCGCCGCATGGGTGCCGATGCGGCCCTCGCCGACGACCTCGCCCAGGACGCGTTCCTCGCCGCCTTCGAGCATGTCGCAGCCTATCGCGGCGAAGGCGGGTTCGACGCCTGGGCGAAGCGCATCGCCGCCCGCCTCTACTGCAAGCGCCGCCGGCGCGAGGCGCGGACGGAGCTGATGGCGGAGCCGCCCGACCCCCCCGCCGAGAGCGGCATGCAGGTCGAGGCCGAAGCGCGCCTCGACCTCGACGCGGCGCTGCGTCGCCTGCCTGCCGCCATGCGGCTCTGCGTCGCGCTCTGCCACGGCGCCGGCTTCTCCCATGCGGAAGCGGCGGCGCTCCTTGACGTGCCGCTCGGCACCGTCAAGTCCCATGTCCGGCGCGGCCTCGATCGCCTCAAGGCCCATCTGGCGCCGACCGACCCAGAGGAGACCCGTCGATGACCGAGCAGGATCTCGGGGCCGCGCTGAGCCTCCGACTCGACCGATCACCGGACCTCGCCGACGCCGCGCCCTTCGCGCGCGCGGTCGAGGCCAGGCTCCGGCGCAGATCCGTCGCGCGCAGATGCTGGTTGGCGGCTGCCGGCCTGGCCGGCGCCGCAATGGCGGGGCACGCCCTCGGCACGAGCCTGCCCGCGCTCGCGTCCGTGGCGAGCGCGATCGCAGCGGACGGCGTCGACATCGTGGCGCGCCTGCTGCTCCCGATCCACCCGGCCAGCCCGCTGCTGGCGATGCCGCTGATCCTCTTCGCGGTCGCCGCCGTTGCCCTCGACCCGCTGGCCGATCGCTAATCCCCTCCCACGCTCGGAGACCGTCATGCGCCGGTTGATGCTCGCACTCGTGCTCGCCGCGATCCTCGCGGTCCCGGCTGCGGCAGGCGCGCCGCCCTACCGGGCCGGCCTCGCGCGCCTCGACTTCGACCATGATGGGCCGATGCAGGCGTTCGTCTGGTACCCGACCGAGGCTGCCGAGGCCGCGCTGCGCTTCGGACCGTTCGCGCTCGCGGTCGCGCGAGACGCGCCGGTTGCGCTCGGCCGGCGCTTCCCCGTCGTGCTGCTGTCCCATGGCGGCGGCGGCACGCCCCTCCTGCTCCGCGACATGGCGGCGGGGCTGGCGCGCGACGGTTTCATGGTCGTGGCGCCGTTCCATGTCGGCGATTCGACGGCGCGGGCGCAAGGTCGGGCCGAGTCCCAACGCCGCACCCGGCCGCTGAGCGAACGGCCGAAGCAGGCACGCCTGGCGCTGGACGCGGCGCTCGCGGACGCGCGCTTCGCGTCTCAAGCCGATCCCCGGCGCCTGGGCATGATCGGCTTCTCGCTCGGCGGCTACACCACGCTGCTGCTGGCCGGCGCGCGGCCCGATCTCGCGCGCTGGGCGAGCTTCTGCCGCGAGCGCGCCGATCCTGCCGACCGGGCGCGCGTCTGCGTCGGCATGGACGGCGGCGCGGCAGCGGCGTTGTCGGCGCCAGATGAGGCGGTCCCGGCGTTCAAGGCGTTGGTGCTGCTGGACCCGTTCGCCCTGCCCTTCGGCCCGGACGGGCTGGCGGCGTTGACCATGCCCCTCCTCCTCTATCGTCCGGAGCGGGAGGACGTGCTCCCGGCGCGGTTCAACGCGCTCGCCCTGGCGGCGAGCCTGCCGCGCCCGCCGCTCCAGGCGACGCTGCCAGGCGGCCACTTCGCGCTGATCGGCTCCTGCCCTGCGGCGCTTGCAGCCGAGGCGCCTGCGGTCTGCACCGACGACCCGCCGATCGACCGCACCGCCCTGCAGCGCCGGCTCCGGCAGGAGATCGCGGACTTCCTGCGCCGAAGCTTGTGAAAGCGGCGGCTGCGGCCCCAAACTGGTGCGGACGACGAGACGAGCAGCATCGCGCTGGGCGTTGCCGAGGGAGAGAATGATGCCGCAAGGTGAGGGCCGGCTCGCCGGCAAGCGCGTCGCGGTGACCGGTGCCGGCCAGGGCATCGGCGCGGCGATCGTCGAGGTCCTCGCGCGCGAGGGCGCCGTGGTGCACGCGCTGTCGCGCACGCTGGCGCCGATGCAGCGCTGGCAGGGCATCGCGGCGATCGTGCCGCGGGCACTCGACGTCACCGACCGCGCCGCCGTCGCGGCGGCGGCCGCCGCCGTCGGGCCGGTGCACGTGCTGGTCAACGCCGCCGGCTGGGTGCCGTCCGATCGGGCGCTGGACAGCCAGGCGGAGACGCTCAGGCGCGCCTTCGAGATCAACGTGGTCGGCGCCGTCCACTGCGTCCAGGCCTTCATGCCCGGCATGATCGCCGGCGGCGGCGGCGCCATCGTCAATATCGCTTCGGTGGTGTCCTCGATCGCTGCGGCGACCGGGCGCTTCGCCTACGGCACGTCGAAAGCGGCGATGATCGGCATGACCAAGTCGATCGCGCTCGACTACGCCGCGGAGAGGATCCGCTGCAACGCGATCTGCCCCGGCGCGGTCCACACGCCGAGCATGAACGCGCGCATCGACGGGACGCGCGACCCGGCCGCGTCGCGCAAGGCGATCGAGGGGCGCGCCAAGCTCAAGCGAATGGCGGAACCGCAGGAGATCGCGGAGGCCTGCGTCTACCTGGCGTCGGACGCCGGCGCCTTCATGACCGGCCAGACGATCGTGATCGACGGCGGCATGACGGTCGGCTGAGGGCGGCGAGCGCGATCGCCAAAAGCAGAAAGGGCGGGCCGACCGGCCCGCCCTTTCCGGCGCTGCAAGCCAGCCAGGCTTACATCGCGTCCTTCTTCAGCGCGTCGTAGACCGACAGGCGCTTCTTCATCGGCTCGCCGGCGCAGCCGCCGGAGACCCCGGCCGCGGCGCGAACGTCGTCGCGGGCCTTCTCGAGCGCCATGAGCTGCATGCCCGGCCCCTCGCTGCCCGCGCTCTTCTTCGCGATCGCGGCGTTGAGCTTCTGGTAATCCGCCGGCGAGTGCTTCATCTTCTTGCACATCTCGGCGGCGATGATGGCGCCTTGATAGTCGGAAAAGCTCATGGTCTGGGCGGTCGCGACGCCCGAACCGAGCGTGAGCATCCCGGCAACGATGACGCCGTTGCGAACGAACGATCCGAGCATGTCTGGAACTCCTCTCCACCGATCTCATCACGAGCCGCTGGGGCCCGAGGCCACCCTTGGCGGTCGAGGCATTGTGATCGGAAACGGGCCCTTCCACAAGCGGCTTGGCGATCGAGCAGACGGACGATCCGGTCACGCACCCTCCAGCGGAAGGGCGCTGCATCGCCTGCTGGCGACGCTGGCTCTCGCCTCATGGTTGCTTGCCCCGTCCATTTGCATCGCTCAGCAAGACGAAAAGGGACGCGCCCTGGAGGCGCTGCGCCAGCGGCTCGACGTGCCTGGACTGGTCGCCGCGGTCCTCAGCCCGCGCGGGCGGACCGTGCGGGCAGCTGGCCTGGCCGACGTCGCCGCCAAGCGGCCGATGACGGCGGAGCACGGCTTCCGGCTCGGCGGCGCCTCCATGCTGTTCCTGTCAGTAATCGCGCACCGCCTCGCGAGCGAGAAGCAGCTGGCGCTCGACGGCCCGCTCTCCAAGCTGCTGCCGCCCGGCGCGCTCAGTGGCCTCGACGGCGCCGCGTCCGCATCGCTGAAGCGCGTGCTGCAGCAGGCAGCGGGCATCGACGACTACCTGTTCAGCGCGCCTTTCTACGCCGAGCTCAGGGGCACGCCGGCGAAACGCTTCCAGCCGGGCGATCTTCTCGCGGCCGCTGTGCGAGAGGCGCGCAGTCCCGAGCGCGCAGCTCCGCCGCAACCCGGCGCTTTTCTTGCCGCAGCCACCAATGCCGTCATCGCCGCGATGGCGATCGAGGCAGCGACCCGGCAACCGCTCGATCAGGTGCTGCAAGAGAAGCTCGCCCGACCCGCGGGCATGCGCATGACCCGGCTCCCGTCTCCAGGCGCTGCGGCAGCTGCGACGCCGGAAATGGCGCGCCCCTATTGGGACTTCCTCGGCGACGGAAAGTTGCGCGATGCCTCGACCGCCGCTGCCTCCGGGGCGCTCGGTCCCGGCGGCATCGTCAGCACGGCAGCCGACCTGCTGGCCTTCGCCGATGCGCTGTTCCGGCGCGAGACCTTGCTGCCGCGACGCACCGTCGAGGACATGGCGACCGGCGGCACGCTCGAGTACGGCGTCGGCATGGAGGTGGCGGAGACGCCGTGGGGCCTCGCCCTCGGCCATTCCGGGACGGCCTTCGGCTACTCGGCCGAGCTGTACTTCCTGGCGGAGGTCGACACCGTCGTCGTCGTCCTCGCCAATGGCGAGGCGACCGGCGAGATGGCCTGGTCGCTCATGGAGACTTGGCGCTAGGCGGCGTGACCGCCGCCTGGGCGCCGGTCGACGCCGGCGACGGAACGGCAGCCGGCGCGGCGGAAGGCTCGGCCGCAGCTGGCGGCTCGGCGCTCGCCCGGGCCGCCCCTTCGGGGCCCGGCGGCGCCACGCCGTCGAGGATGCTCTTGCCAAGGTCGCTCGCCAGGACCGCGACCGGCGTGTCGTCGGCGACCTTCCGCCCGGCAGCGAGCAGCACCAACCTGTCGCACAGCCGCGCCAGGGGCGCCGGCGAATCCTCGACCAGCACGATGGTCGCCGGGCCGAGCGCCGCCAGGCTGCGCAGCCCGGCGACGAAGGTCCGCGGCGACGGCGTCGCCGGCCGCAGCAGTACGAGGACGCGGCCGCCGCCGGCCGCAGCGGCGAGCGAGGCGAGCAGCCAAGCGCGGTTCGGCTCGCGCGGATCGAAGGGCGGTGCAAGCCAGGATTCCCAGCCGAGCCTTCGCGCCAGCGCCGTGACGGAGCGGCGCAACTGCGCCTCGTCCGGCCCGCCGCCGAGAAGCTTGCCGAGCCAGCCTCCCGCGGGCCGCGACAAGGCCACTGCGGCGTCCAGTCCCGTGCGCCCGGCCGGCAGCATGGCCGGATCGACCCGGCGCAGGCCGCACGCGGCGGCGGCGCGCGCCTCCGGACGGAGGGCGCTCCCGGCGACGACGACGCGGCCGGCCGCGGCAGCCAGGGTGCCGCTCAGGATCGCGGCCAGGGCGACGTGACCGGCCCCGGGCTTGCCGGCGATGCCGACCAGCCCGCCCTCCGCCAGCGCCAGGTCGATCGCGGACAGCGCCGGCGCACCGGCCTCGCTCGCGTCGACCTGCTCGAGCGACAGGAGCGGTCCCAGATACGCGCCGCGGCGCGACGCGTCCGTGACGTCGGTGTTGTCGGGAGACGGGGCGGCCATGGCGGTGGGGCTCCTCGCGCTTGCGGCGCGCATGATGCCCGACCGGCGTCGCCGCCGCCAAGCCGCGGCGACGTGCCCTGGCGCTCCCGGTTCAGCCGATCCGCTGCAGGAAGGCTTCGACCTCGCTCTCGAGATCCTCGGCCGCCTGGGTCAGCCGCTCGATCTGCCACGTGACGGCGAGCGCGCTGCTGTTGGAGCGGATCGCGCCGTACGTGACCTCGCTGATGCGGTCGGTGACGTGCGACATGTCGATCGAGACGCCGTTGACGTGGCCGACGATCTCCCCGGACGCGGTCCGCTGCAGCTCGACCGCGTGCGCGATGCGGCCGGCGATCTCGTCCATCCGCTGCATGACGCCGCGCATCCGGGTCATGGACGTGACGGCGGCGCTGGTCTCGCGCTGGATGCGGTCGATCTGGCCCCGGATCTGCTCCGTCGCCCGCGCCGTCTGGGTGGCCAAGGCCTTGACCTCGTTGGCCACGACGGCGAAGCCGCGGCCGGCATCGCCGGCGCGCGCCGCCTCGATCGTCGCATTGAGAGCAAGCAGGTTGGTCTGCTCCGCGACGTCGTTGATCAACGCCACGATCTGGCCGATCTCGCGCGCGGCGGCGGCCAGCGCCGTCACCTGAGCGCCGGCCTGCGCCACGTCCGTGACCGCCTCGCGCGCGATCTCCGTGGAGCGGTCGACCTGCGCCGCGATCTCGTGGATCGACGCCGTGAGCTGCTCGACGCCGGTCGCGGCGAGCTGCGCCTTCTGCATCGTCTCCTCGGCGGCCTCGGCAACCTTCAGGGTTCGCTTCGAGCCTGCCTCCTGGCCCGCCGAGATGCCCTGGGCGCTCTGCTTGATGTCCTGGGCCGATTCGAGGATCGTGATGCCGACGCGCTCGATCAGCCCCTTGAAGGAAGTCACCGCCTCGGTGACGCGGCGCGCGCGGTCCTCGCGCACTTGGCGCTCCTCGGCCTGCTGCGCCTCGAGCTGCAGCCGTGCGGCGCGGTTCTTCCGGTACTCCTCCATCGTGCGCGCGATGTCGCCTGCCTCGTCGTGGCGATCCAGATAGGGGATCCTCACGTCGGTGCCGCCGGCGACCATGCGGCGCATCGCGCCGAGCACGCGTTCGAGAGGATTGTGCACGGACGACGCCACGACGACGGAGAGCAGGACGAACAGCAGGAGCACGCCGCCGCCGCCGCCCGCGAGAAGGAGCTCGATCCGTTCGGCATTGTCCGAGAGCCTCTCGTCAGCCGTCGTCAGGCCCTTCTCCGCGAACTCCACGAGCCGCGCGACGCTGGGCCGAAGCGTGTCGAGCGCCGCCTCGAACTCCGCGCGCGCCTTGTCGCGCTGCTCCACCGCCTCCTCGAAGGCGCCGAGCGCCGCGCCATAGGTCGCGAACAGCGCCGTGAGCTTCTCGGTGCCCGCCTTGCCGAAGTTGCCGCCGCCCACCATGAAGTCGAGCTCGTTAATCGCCTTGCGCATGCGCCCGACCGCGCTCGCGCTGAAGCCGGTCAGCAGCACTTGCTCGAAGCGGCGGGCCGTCTGCAGCCCGCCCATCATCTCGCCGACATTCGGCCAGAGCTTGAGCTCGACCTCGACCGCGGCGCCGGCTTCGCCGAGCGTCTCGCGCACGCCCGACCGCTCGGAGAGGCCCAACTTGCCTTCCGCCGCCACGACCGTCGCGAACAGCGTGCCGATGCGCTTGAGGCCGCTCTCGATGTCCGCGAGCGCCTCGCGCTGGGCCGCCGCGGCCCTGACCTGCCGCAGGTCGTCGAGCTTCGCCAATCCGTGCTTGAACGCCTCGTCGAACAGCTTGGCCGACCCATCCGGCTCGACCACGTAGCGCTGGGCCGCCAGCCGCAGGCGCAAGAGATCCGACTCGACCATCGCGGCGAGCCGTCCGACCTTGCGGAGGTCAGCGGCCTCGACGGTGACCGCCTGCGTGAGGCTGCCGCCCACCACCTGCAGCGCCGCGGCGCCGAGGAACGCGAGCAGCCCAAGCGCAACCAGCGCATAGATCCGCAGCGAGATCCGGAATCGCCCGAGCCACGCGTCTACGGCACGCCAAAGGACTGCCAGGGCGTTCGCGCGGGTTCCCGCTTCCAATCCCGTTGCCGACATCCTGTCCTCCGGACGCGGCGCTCGCGATGCAGCACGCCGCAGTTCGAGGCCAGAGGATCGTCTTCAGTTGTAACGCGGCAATGGACGCTTCGTTGCAGAACTACGGCAAGTTCGAGCAACGAGTCACTCGATCCGGCGAAGGAACGTCTCGACCCGCCGCTCGAGGTGCTCGGCCGTCCCGATCAGCTCGTCGATCGACCAGATGACCTGCATGATGGTGCCGCTGACCCGGATCGCGCCGAAGGTCGCGTCCGCGACGCTGTCGGAGACCGCATGCATGTCGGTCGTGACGCCGCCGACGCTCTCGGCGATCCGGGACGATCCGGTGCGCTGCCCGGCGATCGCCTGCGCCACGGAGCCCGCGATGCCCTCGAGCCGCGCCATGACGTCGCGCACATGCGTCATCGACGATGCCGCGGTCGCGGTCTCGCGCTGTATGCCGTCGACCTGCGCGCGGATCTGGTCGGTGGCGCGCGCCGTCTGGCCCGCAAGCGATTTCACCTCGCCCGCGACGACGGCGAAGCCGCGGCCGGCGTCGCCGGCGCGCGCGGCCTCGATCGTGGCATTGAGCGCCAGCAGGTTCGTCTGCTCCGCGACCGCGTTGATCAGAGCGACGACCTGGCCGATCTCGTGCGCCAGGCTCGCCAGGTTGGCGACCTGGCCGCCCGCGCGCTCGACGTCCGCAGCGGCCTCGCGCGCGATCGCGGTCGATCGCTCGACCTCCGCGGCGATCTCGCCCATGCCGCCGACGAGCTGCCGGATGCCTTCCGCCACGTCCTCGGCGCGCCTGCGCGTCGTATCCGCCGCCTCGGCGACATGCAGGGAGCGCGACGCTCCGGTCTCCTGGCTCGTGGCCATGGCCATGGCGCTTCCGCGGATCGCCTTGGCGCCCTCCATGACGCCGCCGGCGATGGAGTGGATGTCGGCCTTGAAGTCGGCGATGGCGGCGACGAGCATGGCGCTGCGCTGCTCGCGCGCCTTGCGCTGCGCCGCTTGCTCCGCCTCCAGCGCCTGGCGAGCCTCGCTGTTGGAGCGGAAGATCTCCAGCGTCCGCGCCATCTCGCCGACCTCGTCGCGCCGGTCGCGCTCGGGTATCTGCGCCCCGCGGTCGCCGCGCGACAGGGCAAGCATCGCCGCCTTCACGCGTCGCAACGGTCGGTTGATCGACGCCGCGACCGCGAGGGAGAGCAGGATGAATAGTGCGAGAGAGAGCCCGCCCCCGACCACCAGGAGCTGAAGCGTGTCGTCGCGCACGGCGCTGAGCCGTCGCTCCGCCCGCTCGCGCCCCGCGCCGGCATAGTCTACGAGCGCCGCCGCGCGCGGTGCCGCAGCCGCGAAGGCCTTTTCGGCCTCGCCGCGCGCCGTCGCGAGCGCGCCCACGGCGGTCTCGAACGTGGCGAGCGAGGCGCCGTAGGCAGCGGCAAGCGCCGTCAACGTCTCCACGCCTGCCTTGCCGAGCGGCGCGCCGCCGATGGCGAAGTCGAGCTCGTTGATCGCCTTTCGGATGCGGCCGACGGCAGCATCGCTCTGGCCGTGCATGAGGGCCTGCTCGAACCGCCGGGCCGTCTGCACCAGGCCGATCAGCGTCGCCACGTTCGGCCATTGCTTCAGCTCGGATTCAAGCTCTCCGCCAGAGGTCGACAGGTCGCCGCGCACGCCCTCCCTGTCGCTCAGACCGAGCGCCCTTTCCGCCTTGGCGACGGCAAGGAAGCCCTGCTCGGCCGCCTCGATGGCGCGGAGCGCCGCTGCGACGTCCTGAGCGGCGTCGGCGGCCGCCGGGACCTGGGCGATTGCCTGGAGCGCGTCGCGGGCACCCTTGGCCGCCCGCGCGAGGTCGTCCTCCGCCGCCTGGGGCGCCGCGACGAACGTCGCCGCCGCAAGCTGCATGCGCACGAGATCGGCCTCGACGCGGCGTGCCCTTGCCTCGACCAATTGCATTGCGTCCGCATGCGACTGGGCGGCGCGAATCATCGCGTCTCCAGCCTGTTGAACCGCCGTTCCCGCTGCAAACGCTATGAGGCCGAGCGCGACCAGCAGGTAGATGCGCCCGCCGATGCGCAGCCGACCGAGCAGGTTCATGAGGTACCGCGCGCCGCGTCGCCACGCCCCGTCGGCCGCCCCGGGTCGGGCTCCGGCAACATCGAGCGCCATCGTCAATCCTCCCGCACGGCCGCATCGATCGCGGCGAATCCGCGCGAGAGTCAGCTACGAAATCGTCGTGCTGACAAATGTCATAAAAGCTTCATGAAACTCGGCGGCGCGCGATGAAGGTTCTCGTGAGCGAGGCACCGGTTCAGGGCCGCAACCCCGCAAGGACCCAGCGCGGCCATTGCGATTCGGCCGCGCACAATGCGGCCAGGCGGGCGGCGGCAGGCAACTCGCCCGGCCCGATCCCGAGCGCCCCTCCGTGCACGCTGCCCGGCACGAGGGCCGCATCGAGTCCCGCGGCATGCGCGCCGGCGATGTCCGTGTGCAGGCCGTCGCCGACGCAGAGCACGCGCGCCGGGTCGGGATCGCCCAGCTTGGCGAGGACAGTGGCGTAGATCTGCGGGTCGGGCTTGCCGACCCAGTGCACGACGCCGCCGAGCGCCAGATAGCGCTCGGCGAGCATGCCCGCGCACACCGCCATCCTGTCGCCGACCATGACGACGCGGTCCGGGTTGCAGCACAGCATGGGGATGCCCCGCGCCGCACCGGCGACGAGGTCGCTCTCGTAGTCGGCGAGGCCCTGCACGATCGGCTGCGGCCCGATGTTCAGGATGAAGCTCGCCTCGGCGACGCTGCGCGCGGCCGTCACGGCAAGGCCGTCGAGCATGCCCGGCACGCGTTCGGCGCCGCGGCTCCATTCCGCACCCATGTACCAAGCGCTGCGACCGAGGCCGTCGATCCAGTCCGGCCGGCCCCAGGGATGGTTGGCGGCGCCGCGCGGCTTGTCGAGCGCGGCGAGCCACTGCCACGCCTGCT
>JAEULF010000123.1 GCA_016793965.1 Alphaproteobacteria bacterium
ATCGCAGCGGCGGTGCCGTCCATCAGCGGGCCGTCAGTCGTCTCTTCCCGCTCCGGCGCCTCTTCGGCCGCCTGCGTCGGCTTTACCGCCATTCCATGCCCCCGCTCTTCAGAAGGCTGCTCACGGCCCGTGCCACGAGGCTCCTGGTCCCGGACCGGCATCGCCGTCCGCGGTGTCCGCGTCGCCCTGTGCAAGCCATTTCCGCCTGAATCTTTCCCATGCCTCATCATCGAGGCACTCCGCAAGCGCCTGAAGGTCCGAGGACCTCTCGTCAGCCTGGTTCGCGTCAGCTGCCAGCTGCCCGATCCGCGCCCGCAACTCCGTCCGGACGACGTCCGGCTCCGAGTCGGGCCGCGCGAAAGCAGCGTGCTGATATACCTGCTCGCTCAAGAGCGAGTCCAGCACGCCCGACCAGCCGGCGTCACGGAGATGGCGGTCGAGGCCTGCGCGGTCAAGGTCCGGATCGGCGGCGACCACGTCCGCCAGCGCAGCCCTGAGCTTCCGCAGCGTCGGGTCGGACATCCGGGCGGCCGCGAATTCCTCGATCTCGTCGGCGACGGCGCCGGGGTGGTTGCAAGCGGCGGCGATCAAGGCGGCCTCGGCCCTTTGGCGGATCAGGCTCGCATCGGCGCCCGTCCGCTCGGTGAGCCTGCGGACCTCGACGTCCTGGCGCCGCTCGCCGCGCCTGAGGAAGCGCAGGGCAGCATGCTCGTCGAAGCCAAGCCCGCGCAGGGAACCGACAGAGGCCGCGGGCGGGCGCCGGGGCGACGCGCCTTCCGACCGCGACGGCGGGGATTCCCCGAGCGAAGCGGCGAGCCGGGCACGGAAGTCGCGGCGATACTCCTCCTGGACCGACCGATCAGCGATGGCCTTGACCCGCTCCTCAACCAACGTGCGCAGTCGGGCTCGTCGCTCCGGCGTGTCGCTGGGCTGAGCCTCGAGCAGCAGCGCCCACATCACCTCGGCCATCGGCCGGGATTGGTCGAGCGCTTCGGTCATCGCCTGGCGGCCGTGCTTGCGGATCAGGCTGTCCGGGTCCTCGCCCTCGGGCAGGAAGCAGAAGCGCAGCGAGCGACCCGGCGCGAGCAGCGGCCAGGCGCGATCGGCGGCCCGGGCAGCGGCACGGCGGCCAGCCGAGTCGCCGTCGAAGCACAAGGTCGGCTCCTCGACGAGGCGCCAGAGCAGGTCGAGCTGCTCCTCGGTCAGCGCTGTTCCCAGGGGCGCCACGGCATGTTCGATGCCCGATCGGTGCAGCGCGATCACGTCCATGTAACCCTCGGCGACGATGATCGTGCCGGCTTTTCGTGCCGGGCCGGCGGCCTGGGCGATGGCATACAGGGTGCGGCCCTTGTGGAAGACCGGAGTCTCGGGCGAGTTCAGGTACTTGGGTTGCGCGTCGCCGAGAGCGCGGGCGCCGAAAGCGATGACGCGGCCGCGGCGATCGGTGATCGGGATGACCACCCGTCCGCGGAAGAAGTCGAAGGCGCTGCCGTCTTCCGCGCTGCGGCGCAGCCCGGCCTGCACCAGGACGGTTTCGTCGAAGCCCTGCTTGGCGAGAACGGGCCCGAGCCCTTGGCGCGACTCGGGAGCCCAGCCCAGCCGGAATCGCTTCGCCGTCGCGCCGTCGAGCCCCCGGCCGAGCAGGTAGTCCCGGGCCGTCGCGCCGGCCGGCGTCCGGAGCTGGGCCTCGAAGAACACGCATGCCGCTTCCAGCGCGGCAAGCAATCCATGCTGCTGTTCAAGCGCGCGCGCTTGCTCCGGCGCCGCTTTCGGGAGGGGCAGTCCGGCCTCGGCAGCGAGCTTCTCAACCGCTTCGGGGAACTGCAGCCCCTCGGCTCGCATGACGAACCCGACGACGTCGCCATGCGCGCCGCAGCCGAAGCAGTGAAAGAAGCCCTTTTCCTCGACGACGTTGAAGGAAGGCGTCTTCTCGTTGTGAAACGGACACAGTCCGACGAAATCGCGTCCGCGCTTGGTGAGCCGCACCCGGCGGCCGACGACGCCGGCAAGGCTGAGCCGGGCTCGCAACTCGTCGAGGAACTCCGGCGAGAAGGCCATGGCGACCCCCTCCGATGCATTGCAGCGGCGTCGGCGCCGCGATTCTAGCCGCTGAGCTTCTGCTTCACGATGGCACTAGCCTTGCCGAAATCCATCTGGCCGGCGAACCGCTCCTTCAGGACGGACATCACCTTGCCCATCTCCTTGATGCCCTTGGCTCCGGTCTCGGCCACGGCGGCCGCGACCGCGGCCGCGACCTCGGCCTCGCTCATCTGCTTGGGCAGGAAGCGCTCGATCACGGCGATCTCGTCGCTCTCCTGCTGCACGAGGTCGAGGCGGCCGCCCTGCTCGTAGAGCGTGATGCTCTCGCGCCGCTGGCGGATCATCTTGGCGAGCATCTCGAGGATCTCGTCGTCCGTGAGGCGCTCTCGCCCTTCCGGGCGCACTGCGATGTCGCGATCCTTGAGGGCCGCGTTGATGAGCCGAAGCGTGCCGACGGACTTCTGTTCCTTGGCCTTCATTGCGGCCTTGTAGGCCTCGTTCAGCTGCTCGCGGAGCATGTTCGCCTCGGTGCTGCTTGCTGGAGCCACGGCCCGGCCCGGGACGGCCGGCGGGCCGGTAACAAACACCGATTCGCCGGGCGGCGCCAGTGCAGCGCAGCAAACCTGCGCTCCGTCGCCGCCGCCCCCCGCCCTCTGCGCTTGACAGGAGAGGCTCCGTCCACGACGTACTGCCCCCGCTGGCCGTCCCGGCGCGGTGCGATCCGGGCAACCGAGGCGGCGGCGCGCAGCGTGCCCTTCCCGTCGAACCGGAGACCGCAATGGCCGCCACGAGAAGCGCCCGGACCGATCATGACAGCGTGCCTGGCTGGGCCACGGCCGTGCTCGTGCTCGGCGACGGCAGCATCATCCCGGGCAAAGGCTTCGGGGCCAAGGGAACGGTGGTCGGCGAGGTTTGCTTCAACACCGCGATGACCGGCTACCAGGAGATCCTGACCGACCCGTCCTATGCCGGCCAGATCATCACCTTCACCTTCCCGCATATCGGCAATGTCGGGACGAATGCCGAGGACATCGAGACCGTGACGCCGGCGGCGCGCGGCCTGATCGTGCGCGAGCCCGTGACTCCAGCGTCCAACCAGCGAGCCGAGCGGCACCTGAACGACTGGCTCGCCGCCAACGGCCTGGTCGGCATCGGCGGGATCGACACGCGGGCGCTGACCCGTCGCATCCGCGACGGCGGCGCGCCCAACGGCGTCCTGGCGCACGCGCCCGATGGCCGCTTCGACCTGCCGGCATTGCGCGCCCAAGCGAAGGCTTGGCCGGGGCTGGAGGGCATGGACCTGGCCATCGAGGTGAGCTGCCGCCAGGCCTATGATTGGGACGAGACGCCGTGGCAGGCCGGCAAGGGCTTCGGCCGCCTCGCCGCGCCGCGCTTCCATGTCGTCGCTGTCGATTACGGCGCCAAGCGCAACATCCTGCGCTCCCTGGCCGGCATCGGGGCCCGCGTCACCGTTCTGCCGGCGACGTCGACGGCCGCGGATATCCTGCGGCGCAAGCCCGACGGCGTGTTCCTGTCCAACGGGCCCGGCGACCCGGCAGCGACCGGGGCCTATGCCGTCCCGGCCATCAAGGGAGTCCTCGACGCTGGCGTGCCGCTGTTCGGCATCTGCCTCGGCCACCAGATGCTCGGGCTGGCGCTCGGGGCCAAGACCGAGAAGATGCCGCGTGGCCATCGCGGGGCCAACCATCCCGTCAAGGACTTGCAGACCGGGCAAGTCGAGATCACGAGCCAGAACCACGGCTTCTGCGTGCGGACCGAATCGCTCCCAGCCGCGGTTGAGGTCTCGCACGTGTCCCTCTTCGACGGTTCCTGCGAGGGACTGCGCGTGAAGGACAAGCCGGTCTTCTCCGTGCAGTACCATCCGGAGGCCAGCCCCGGGCCGCACGACTCGCATTACCTCTTCAAGCGCTTCGCGGAGCTCGTCGAGAAAGGCGCGCGCGGCTGAGCGGAGGTCGCGTCGTCGCGGAGCGCGGCCCGGTCAGGGCGCGCGCCTCTGCATGTCGCGGCGCGGCAGCTGCTGGGGGTTCCCTTCGATCAGCTTCACGGACAGCGCCGTCTTGTCGCGCTCGAACTCCAGCGTGCGCCCGGACTTCTTGATCCCGAAGCAGGCCTCGATGCCCGCCTGCACCTGCCGCCAGGTGCGGCAGTACTTGCCGTCGTCGGTCGCGCGCCACCTGCCGCTGTCGGTGAAACCGTTCTCGACGAGCATGAAGATGTCGCCCTTGTCGGTGAAATAGACCCAGTAGGTCTCGTCGTCGGCAGTCTTGCCCTCGATCGAGTTGCCCGCGAGGGTCCGCATGATCTGGTCCTGCGACAACGCCTCGTCGCACGCGGCCAGGGCAAGCAGCCCAGCGGCGACCAGGGCCGTGCGCCCCGCTCGCCATGCCATTCCGACGCCATGCCGCGTCCGCACCGCCGCCATCCCCGACCTCGATCCCGCCCGTTCGTTGGTGCCATGCTACCCCCGCGACGCGTTCGGATGAAGGGCGAAGCCGTGCCGGTGCTCTGCCC
>JAEULF010000125.1 GCA_016793965.1 Alphaproteobacteria bacterium
CCGGCTCGCGGCCGGCGAAGAAGTCGTGCGCGAGCTCGACGTACTCGTTGATGACCGCGCGCGCCGGCACGTCCGCGCAGCGCAGCAGCTCGTAGGCGCCGGCGCGCAGGATCGCGCGCAGCACGCGCTCCAGCCGCTGCAGCGGCCATTCCGCCGAGAGCGCGTTGCCGACCATCTCGTCGATCGCCGGCTCCGCCTGGACGCCGCGCACGAGCTGCGCGAACCACGCCTTGTCGAGCATCGGGTCGAGGCCGGGCTCGGGATCGGTCGCCATGGCGGGCAGCCGCAGGGACAGGAACTCGGCCACCACGGCGTCCGCGCCGGCGCCGGTCACCTCGCGCTGGTAGAGCGCCTGGACGACGGCCAGGCGCGCGGCGCTGCGGCCCTTGCGCGCGCTCGCGCGCATCGGCGCATCGTCGAGCACCTCTCGGTGCTCGTCCCCGCGTTCGCTTGGGGAACCCGCTGCCATGGCGCCCATGCTCCCTTGCGCTCTCGCCCGGACTCAGCGCGGGTAGAGGCGGAAATGCTGCTTCAGCTCGATCATGCGCAGGCACGCGCGGGCCGCTTCGCCGCCCTTGTCCTGGCGATCGACGGCGGCGCGCTCGAACGCCTGCGCGTAGGTGTCGACCGTGAGGATGCCGTTGCCGAGCGCCAGGGTGTAGCGGCAGGCGAGATCCTGCAAGGCCCGCGCGCTCTCCTGCGAGACGATCTCGAAATGGATGGTCTCGCCGCGGATGACGCAGCCCAGCGCCACGTAGCCGTCGAAGCGCCGGCGACCGGTGACGAAGTCCATCGAGCGGACCGCCATCTGCACCGCCGCCGGCACCTCGAAGGCGCCGGGCACGTCGAACACCTCGTGCGCGCCGCCGGCCTTCTCGATCGCCGCGACGGCGCCATTGAGCAGCTGATCGGCGATCTCCGGGTAGAACCGGGACGTCACGATCATGATGTGCGGCTTCTCCACGGCGCTCATCTCCCCGCCGGCCCCGCGCCGGGCGTCGCCACGGAGCGGTGGCCGACGATGGTCAGGCCATGGCCCTCCAGCCCGATGACCGGCCGCCGCGTGTTCGACAGCAGCACCATCTGGCGCACGCCGAGGTCGAGCAGGATCTGCGCGCCGACGCCGTAGTCGCGCAGGGCGCCGGGGCCGAGAGCCGGCTTCTTCGCCTGGGCGTCGGCAGCGCCGACCAGGGTCGGCCGCTGCGCCGCAGCCGCGCTCTCGGCGAGCTGCTGGCGCAGCCGGTCGGTCAGCGCCGTCGGCTGCGGCTCGCGGATCAGCACGACGACGCCGCGGCCCTCGCGCGCGATGGCGTCCATGCAGGAATGCAGGTCGGTCGCCTGGCGCGAGGCGTCGCCGAGCACGTCGTCCAGCACGTTCAGCGCGTGCATGCGCACCAGCACCGGCTCCGGCCCCGCGACGTTGCCCTTCACCAGCGCCACGTGCTCCGCATAGGCCACCTGGTTGACGTAGACGATCATGCGCCAGCCGCCGCCATAGCGGCTCTCGAGGGTCGTCTCCAATGCGCGGGCGACGATGCGGTCATGCCGGCGGCGGTAGGCGATCAGGTCGGCGATGGTGCCGATCTTGAGCCCGTGGAACTGGGCGAAGCGCACGAGGTCGCCGCGGCGCGCCATCGTGCCGTCGTCGTTCATGATCTCGCAGATCACGCCGGACGGGTTCAGCCCGGCAAGCCGCGCGATGTCGACCGCAGCCTCGGTATGGCCGGCGCGCACCAGCGCTCCGCCGTCGCGCGCCTGCAGCGGGAAGACGTGGCCCGGCGTGACGATGTGCTCGCGCCCGAGCTTCGGATCGATGGCGACGGCCACGGTGCGCGCGCGGTCGGCCGCGGAGATGCCGGTCGTGACGCCGTCGCGCGCCTCGATCGAGACGGTGAAGGCGGTCTCCAGCCGCGAGCGGTTCTGGCGCGGCATCAGCGGCAGGGCGAGCTCCTCGACCCGCTGCCGGGTGAGCGCCAGGCAGATCAGGCCGCGCGCGTGCTTGGCCATGAAGTTGATGACCTCGGGCGTGGCGTGCTCGGCCGGGACGTAGATGTCGCCCTCGTTCTCGCGGTCCTCGTTGTCGACCAGGATCACCATGCGCCCGGCCTTGGCCTCGGCGATGATCTCCTCGCTCGACGCGCAGACCGCGCGGAAATCGACCTCCGGGATGGCGCTCATGCCGCCCTCCCGCGCTCGGCCGCCTGCCCTGCGCCGGGCAGCCGCGCCTCGATCTGGCGCGCGACGTAGCGGGCCAGCATGTCGATCTCGACGTTGACCGCGTCGCCGGCGGCGAGGCCGCCCAGCGTCGTCGCCTTCTGCGTATGCGGGATGATCGCGACCCCGACGCTCGATCCTTCCACCTCGTTGACGGTCAGCGAGGTGCCGTCGATGGCGATCGAGCCCTTGCTCGCCGCGAAGGGCGCCAGCGCCTCGGGCAGGCGGAAGGAGAGGCGCAGGCTGTCGCCGTCGCTCCGGCGCGCGGCAAGCGTCGCGACGCCATCGACATGGCCGAACACGAAATGGCCGCCGAGCTCGTCGCCGAGCTTGAGCGAGCGCTCGAGGTTGACGCGCCGTCCCGCCTCCCAGGCCCCGATCGTCGTGCGCGCGAGCGTCTCGGCCGAGACGTCGACGGCGAACCAGTCGGGACCCGTCGCGACGGCGGTCAGGCAGACGCCGGAGCAGGCGATCGAGGCGCCGATGGCCACCTCCGCCATGGGCAGGGCGGTGGCGATGACGAGGCGCCGGTCGGACGGACCGCGCCGCTCGACCGATCGGACCTGCCCGACATCGCTGATGAGACCGGTGAACATGCGCGACCTTACCGCCGGCCGGACCGCGCCGGTCGGCCGCAGACTTGGGCCAAGGACGTGGCCATGGACCGAGCCATGGATTGCGCCAGACACCTAGACCGTCCGTCGGTAGGTTTCCAGCACGTCCTTGCCGCAGCGCATATGCTCGGCCGGCATGAAGGCGGGCGCTTGCGCGACTTTCGCCACGGCCAGGGCGCCGATCCCCGCCCTGCCTTCTGCGCCCAGCAGCAGCGGCGCACGGAACCAGGCGATGCGGTCGACCAGGTCGCCCCGGACCAGGGCGGCCGCCAGCTCCCCGCCGCCCTCGACCAGCAGCCGCGTCAGGCCGCGGGCGCCCAAGGCTTGCAGCGCCGCCGCCGGGTCGATGCGGCCGTCCGGCCCCGCCGGCACCGGCAGAATCTCGGCGCCGACGGCGCGGAGCGCAGCAGCTGCGGGCGTGGTTTCTCGTTCTGGCAGCGTAACGATCCAGGTCGGGGGCCGAGATGCGGGCTTGCCGGCCAGCATCGCAGCCTTTGGCGGCAGGCGCAGCCTGCTGTCGAACACGATGCGCAGCGGCGACCGTTCCTCCAGCCCCGGCAGCCGGCAGGTGAGCAGCGGGTCGTCGGCCAGCGCCGTGCCGGTGCCGATGGCAATGGCGTCATGGCTGGCGCGCAGCAGATGCGCGCGCGCGCGCGCCTCCTCACCCGTGACCCACTTGCTGTCGCCGCCCGATGCGGCGATGCGGCCGTCAAGGCTGGTCGCGAGCTTGAGCGTGACCAGCGGCCGTCCGCGCGTCACGCGCAGGAAGAACCCGGCGTTGACCTCCGCCGCCGCGTCGGCGCGCATGCCGATCGCGACGGCGATGCCGGCCGCACGCAACTTGGCGATGCCCTGGCCGACGACGCGCGGGTCGGGGTCCTCGACGGCGACCACCGCGCGCGCGATGCCGGCGGCCACGAGCGCGTCGGCGCAGGGCGGCGTCTTTCCCCAATGGCTGCACGGCTCGAGCGAGACATAGGCCGTGGCGCCGCGCGCCTGGGCACCGGCGGCGTCGAGCGCCTGCGTCTCCGCGTGCGGCCGCCCGCCCGCGGCGGTGGCTGCGCGCGCGACGACCAGCCCGTCCTTGACGATCACGCAGCCGACCGCCGGGTTCGGCCAGGTGCGACCGAGCCGGTGCCGCGCCAGGGCGAGCGCGGCGTCCATGTGGCGGAGGTCGCGCGCACGGTCCAGTGTCGGCGCTTCGGTCATTCCGGCCTCATCGCGCCCCGCGTGCGCAACGCTAGGCAGATCGTCGGCCCACGCCCGCGCGCGCCCGCCTGCCAGAGCCAGCGAGCGCACTCGGGCGCTTGCGCTGGGGGTGCGCAGCCAGATATGCGCCGAGCAACGGTTGCGCTGGCAGTCCGAATTCGAGACTTAGCGCCCGGATCATCGGCAACGTGAGCGCGCGTCTCCGATTCAAGACTTCTGTGACCCGCGTTCGGCTGCCGATCGCGCGCTCCAGATCGCGGCGCATGATGCCGCACTGCTCCATTGCCTCGCGCAGGAAATCCACGGGATCGAGGGCTGCCATCGGCCAGCGTTGCCGCTCGTAGCGCTCGACAAGTATGGACAACAGCTCCAACTGGCGCTCTTCCGCCGATCCAGGGGCGGCATACATCAGGGAAGACAACTCAGCGAGGGCCTTCGCGTGTTGAGCATCAGAACGGATCGGCATCAGATCGTCCATCTGGACTCGCTCCCGAAGTTCAGATTGTCAGCGCATCGACGCGATCATACTCGGCGTACGTGCCGATGAACCGCACCACGACAACGCCGACACGATAGTTGATCGCACAGATCGGTCGATATTTGTTGCCGCCAATGTTCAAAACGACCCGACCGCCGCGCAGTACCGAGGCATTTCCGAACGTCGCCTTGGTCGATTGCGGCATCGCCCAAGTCGCTGCCTCGGCGATCGCCAACCACGCGCGAAGCGGCCTCTCGCTGTCGCAGCGTCCTGGACTGCGCCAATGCTCTTCCAACATGTGCCGACCGAAGATGCGCAAGTGCTCGGAACCACCAGCTGACAGGAAGCCGCATCCGTGGCGGACGCCGTGGGAGCTTGCGCAAGGCGCGCACCCGCAGCGACCGGCGCCCAGGTTCATGGATCAAGCTTGTCGAGACCAGTCCCAGATGACAACATTGGCTTCAGCCAGGCATCGAATGGTGTCGCGCCCATGTGGATCCGAAATCATTGGTTGCTGCCAACACTGGTTGCTTCGTCTCTTGCGCTGGCGCCCCCCACCTTCGCCGAGCCGCGCGTCGCCTTGGTCATTGGCAACGGCGCCTATGCTGCCGAGGGCAAGCTCCCCAATCCGCCGAACGATGCCAAGCTCATGGCGCGCACGTTGCGCGACCTCGGCTTCGACGTGATCGAGCGCATCGATGCCACGCAGGAAGCAATGAAGTCGGCGATCGCGGATTTCGGCGAGAAGCTGGAGAAGGCCGGGAAGGACGCCGTCGGGCTCTTCTTCTACGCCGGGCACGGCGTGCAATCGAACGGGCGCAACTACCTGATGCCCGTCGATGCCAGGATCGAGCGCGAGCGCGACCTGGACATCAGGGCCGTGGAGGCGGACTGGATCGTCAGCAGCATGCAGGACACGCGTAACCGCGTGAACCTGGTGATCCTGGATGCCTGCCGCAACAACCCGTTCGCGCGCAGCTTCCGGTCGAGCGCCAGGGGCCTCGCGCAGATCAACGCGGCGACCGGCATGCTGATCAGCTACTCGACGGCACCGGGAAGCGTCGCCGCGGACGGCGACGGAGCCAACAGCCCCTACGCCACGGCGCTCGCCAAGGCGATGACCGCGGCCGGCGCGCCGGTCACCGAGATCTTCCAGCAGGTGCGGCGGGACGTGCTCGCGGCCACGGGCGGCAAGCAGACGCCATGGGAGTCGTCGTCGCTGACCGACAACTTCTTCTTCCGGCCCGGCGCGGCCCCCGCCCAAGCCGCGGTGCCGGCGCAGCCGTCCGACTCGTCGGCGATGGAGCTCACGTTCTGGACCTCGATCCAGGGAAGCAAGAACCCCGCCGACTACGAAGCCTACAAGCGGGAGTACCCGAAGGGCCGCTTCGTGGCCCTCGCCGACAACCGCCTCGCCGAGCTGAAGCCGGCGCAGACGGCGTCCTTGCCGCCGGGCCCAAAGCAGGCGCCCGCACCGGAGCGGCGCTTCGAGCCGTTGGCGGGCGAGTTCGTCGTCACGAAGGCGACGGCGTTGCGCCAGGAGCCGCTGGAAAGAGCCAAGGCCGTGCACCAGCTTACGGCGGGCGACCGCGTCAAGGCCGTGCGGCGCCTCGCGGACTCCGATTGGGCGGAGGTCGAGGCCGCACGCGCGACCGGCTACGTGTCGCTCTCGGCGATCATCGACGTCGCCAAGGCCGAGGAAGCGGATTGGGGCCGCGTGCGCAGCGCCAAGGCGAGCGCCGAAATCTCGGCATTCCTCAGGAGGTATCCCGACGGCGTCAATGTCGCTGCGGCCACGCAGCTCAGGGACCAGTTGGCTGCGGCAGAGCGCGACGCAGCGGAGCGGGCGGCGGAAGAGGCGGCCAAGCAGAAGGCTGCGCAGGCCGCGAAAGCCGAGGCGGAACGCAGGGAAGCCGCTGCGGCCGCGCAGCGAGAGGCGGCTGCGCGGGCCGAGGCTGAGAAGCGTACCGCTGAGGGAAAAGCGGCAGCCGAAGCGAAGGCAAAGCGCGAAGCTGAGGCCAAGGCCCAGAGCGTGCAGCCCCCGCAACCTCAACAAGTGGCTGCCCTCACCCCGCGGCTCGACGGCATTTGGAACTTCTTTTGGACCGGCTGCCGAGAGAACAATTCCGATAAGTGGATATGGCCGGATGTAGAGGTCAAGTCTGGAACAATAACAAAGAAATATTCTAACGGTGCAGAAATCAATTTCCGGCTCAATCTAGATGGAAATGATTTGAAGATTGAGGGAACATTTATAGGCAACACTGGAATTCGATATTCAGTCTCCGGGAGCGCGAAATTCGACACTGCGTATGTCGCAGATGGGAAAATTAGCCATTACAACAGTGGCTTCACTCGAAGTTCCTGCAACCTCACAGTCGCACGCCGTGCTAGCGGCTAGGCGGACGAACTGCCCTGAACGCTTCGCTCTCTGTAACGTCCGGGTTCTCGGGGGCGTCAGCAGCCTCGATATCGGCATCCGTCAGCCTGGCGAGCCGGTCCCAATCCGTCATGCCGTGCGCGGGGCGCGTTGCACCGCTCGGCAGCACTGCCAGCACGGACCGGTCAGGCAGCAGGAGGGCCTTCGGCGTGGAGACGCCGCTCGCGCCGCTTGGCAGGCCAGGCCGAGATGATCCAGTGCCCGCCTTGGCGCGGCGTCCGGACGATGGCGAAGATGCAGTCGCGGACACGCCCGATCGTCTACCAGCGTTCTTCGCCATGTCGGTCCTGCCTCACGTCGACTCGTGCGGGATCGCCGAAGGCCACGATCATATCGAAGGAGTCGATGCCGCGCTTGAGGATGCGCGCGTGCCGCTTTGCCTCGTCCCAATCGAACGATAACTGGTCCAACCGCCGCCTCCGCCGAGATTCGCGGGGGTGCTCCTACTCCTCCTCGCCGCGCCCCTTGGCCGGGCCCTGGATCTTGCCGACGAACTCCTCGAAGTCCTTGGCCTCGCGGAAGTTGCGGTAGACCGAGGCGAAGCGGACATAGGCGACGGGGTCGAGGTTGGCCAGCGCGTCCATCACCATCTCGCCGACCATCTTGGACGGCACGTCGGCCTCGCCCGAGCTCTCCAGCCGGCGCTGGATGCCGTTCAGCATGCGCTCCACGCGCTCGGGCTCGACCGGGCGCTTCCGGAGCGCGATCATCACCGAGCGCGCGAGCTTGTCGCGGTCGAAGGGCTCGCGGGCACCGTTCGACTTGACGACGGTCAGCTCGCGCAACTGCACGCGCTCGAAGGTGGTGAAGCGCGAGCCGCAATCCGGGCAGTAGCGCCGTCGGCGGATTGCCGCCTTGTCCTCGGACGGGCGGGAATCCTTCACCTGCGTGTCGTCATGGCCGCAATAGGGGCAGCGCATCGCCTTGACCGCTCCTTTGGCCCGCCGTTGCTTCGCGCTCGCTCAGCCGGTGCGGCCGGTGCTCACCCGCGATGCATCTGACCATAGGCCGTGTAGACGGGGAAGCGCTCGCACAGCGCCTCGACCTTGCCCTTCACCGCCTGCTCGACCTGGGCGTTGCCGTCGGGGTTGCCGCGCAAGGCCTCCAGCACCTCGCCGATCCAGGCGCCGACCTGGCGGAACTCGGCCGTGCCGAAGCCGCGGCTGGTGGCGGCGGGCGTGCCGAGCCGCACGCCCGAGGTCACGGTCGGCTTCTCCGGGTCGAAGGGCACGCCGTTCTTGTTGCAGGTGATGCCGGCACGCCCGAGCGCATCGGCGCCGGCCTTGCCCGTGACCTTCTTCGGGCGCAGGTCGACCAGCATGAGATGCGTGTCCGTGCCGCCGGTCGTCACCCCGAAACCCTGCTCGACCAGCGAGGCGGCGAGCGCCCTGGCGTTGTCGACCACGGCGCGGGCATAGGCCTTGAACTCCGGCCGCAGCGCCTCGCCGAAAGAGACCGCCTTGGCGGCGATGACGTGCATGAGCGGGCCCCCCTGCAGGCCGGGGAAGACGGCGGAGTTGATCTTCTTGCCGAGGTCCTCGTCGTTCGAGAGGATCATGCCGCCGCGCGGGCCCCGCAGCGTCTTGTGCGTCGTGGTGGTGACGACGTGGGCGTGGGGCAGCGGGCTGGGGTGCACGCCGGCCGCCACCAGCCCGGCGAAATGCGCCATGTCCACCATCAGCAGCGCGCCGACGGAATCGGCGATCTTGCGGAAGCGCGCGAAGTCGATGACGCGCGGATAGGCCGAGCCGCCGGCGATGATCAGCTTCGGCTTGTGCTCGCGCGCCAGGCGCTCGACCTCGTCGAAGTCGATCAGGTTGTCGTCGCGCCGCACGCCGTACTGCGCCGCCTTGAACCA
>JAEULF010000181.1 GCA_016793965.1 Alphaproteobacteria bacterium
CCCTGCCGCCACCTTCGCCGCCGCCGCCCTCGTCGCCGCGCTCCTCGGCGGCTGCGCCTCGGATCGATCCGGCGCCGCCGCAGGCACGACCGACCTGGCGCCGCTGCGCAACTTCGCCGTGGTCCTGGTGGGCGTCGCGAGCGCTGGCGAGACGCGCACGGTCGGGCCGTTCGGCCGCATCGCTCCGTGGCGCCTGGCCTGGCTGCGGGTCGATGTCGAACGCAACGAATCGGTGCTGCCTCTGCGCGGCTTCCTGATCGAGCGCAGCCGCTGCGAGCGGCGGGATTCGCTCGGCAACGAGTGCGTCCTCGACCACCAGCAGATGCAGTACGCCGCCTTCGTCGTGGCGCCGGGCACCTACATGCTGGAGACGATCGCGGTGTTCGACGGCGAGTGGAAGGAGACAGGGGTCACGCGCACCGGCGACGACTTCGTCTACAAGGCCAACGTGCGCAGCAACGCGCTGGACAACAAGGCGCCGTGGTTCTCTGTCGCGGCCGGCGAGATCGTCTATGTCGGCGACCACGTCTACGACCTCGCCGCCGATCCCCCGCGCCTGGCGCGCGTCGACCGCAACCTCGGCGCGGCCAAGCGCGCGCTCGAGCGCTTCAAGAACCTCCCCGGTCTGCCGGTCGAGCGCGGCATCGCCGCGCCCGGCAATGCGCCGGGATCCTGACGCCAGCGCGGAGACCAAGATGCGCCGGTTGCTCGCCCCCCTTGCCCTCGCCGCCGCTTTCCTGCCGGCGCTTCTCGCCGCCTGCGCGTCGAGCTACGAGGGCTTCCTCAAGGACGGCACGAGCGCGGAGAAGCTCGGGCCCGGGCGTTACCGCGTCGTGGCGATCGGCAACAGTTTCACCGATCCGGTGGTGGCGCAGGAGTTCGCGCTGCTGAAATGCGCCGAGGTGACTCTCGCCGAGCAGAAGGATGCGTTCCAGATCGTCAAGGCCGATGTCCGCCAGCAGCCCGGCGCCATGGCCGGCACGACCTACGCGTCGCGCTACGACTTCGAGATCCGCACGGTCGACCGCGCGAGCGTCGGCGAGACCGAGTTCAAGACCTACGATGCCAAGGCGCTGTGGGACCGCCTCTCGCCCAAGCACATCAGGAAGTGACCGGCTGAGCATGGCCCCTTGGAGGCCGCCCGCCTTCGCAGGCATGATCGCAGCAGCCTTCCCGTTCGTGGATTGAGGCCGTGAACGTTCTCCTGACGCCCGCACTTGAGGAGTTCGCGCGAGCGCTTGTCGCCGACGGAGCCGATCGGGATGAGAGAGACGTCGTTCGCAGCGGGCAGCGGCTCCTCATGGAGCGCGGGCGGTCGCGGCTTGAGCAACTCGTGGCTTTGCGGGATGCTCTAGCTTGAGGCGATGCGAGCGGTCCGGCTGCTGCCTATGCCGTCGAAGAGATCCAGCGGGAGCTCGACGAAATAGCCGGCAGCCGGACGCCTGCGGTGATCGCAGGTGCCGGCCGCCAGGCAGCGTTGACCCCACGCACCATCAAAAGCTGCGGTGGTTCGGCCCGCGACCAGCCGTCGCCGCGTTCGGAGTCTCCGCCTATCGTTGTCACCCCTGCATGTCATCCCCGCGAAGGCGGGGACCCACCCATGAGCGAAGCGCTGTCGACGAAAAGGCGATACGGCAACGGCGATGCGCGACCTCCTCGCAACGAGCGACGGCGCGGTGGATCCCGGCTTCCACGGGGATGACATGTGAGGGGCGGTGCCTCGATTGCCCCTCTATCCGCTAGGTGGGCAGCGACTCTCCGCTTGGGCCTCGGCCCGGCACGAGATGACGTGGCTCCCGGATGCTTCAGCATCCGCGCAGGGCCCGCAGTCCCGCCCTGTACGCGGACCGCGCGCCTATGCTTTAGTGCGGCCCCGCCGCCGATCCCGCGGCGCCGCCCTCTTGCAGCGACGGACCTCAGGCATGGCACCGGCACCCCAAGCGCTCAACTCCTACCGCACCGGCCCGGACGAGCGCGGGCATTTCGGCCAGTACGGCGGGCGCTACGTCGCCGAGACGCTCATGCCGCTGATCCTCGATGTGGAGAAAGCCTACGTGGCGGCCAAGGCCGACCCGGCCTACCAGAAGGAGCTCGACTATTACCTCGAGCACTATGTCGGCCGCCCCTCGCCGCTGTTCCACGCCGAGCGCCTGACCAAGCATCTCGGCGGCGCCAAGATCTATTTCAAGCGCGACGAGCTCAACCACACCGGCGCCCACAAGATCAACAACTGCCTGGGGCAGATCCTGCTCGCCAAGCGCATGGGCAAGCGCCGCATCATCGCCGAGACGGGTGCCGGGCAGCACGGCGTCGCGACGGCGACGGTGGCGGCGCTGTTCGGGCTCCCCTGCGTCGTTTACATGGGCGCCGTCGATATCGAGCGGCAGAAGCCCAACGTCTTCCGCATGCGGCTCCTCGGCGCCGAGGTGCGGCCGGTGACGTCGGGATCGTCGACGCTCAAGGACGCGATGAACGACGCGCTGCGCGACTGGGTCGCCAACGTCGAGGACACGTTCTACATCATCGGCACCGCCGCCGGCCCGCACCCCTACCCCGCCATGGTGCGCGACTTCCAGCAGGTGATCGGCATCGAGACGCGGGCGCAGATCATGAAGGCCGAGGGGCGGCTCCCGGACACGCTGGTCGCGGCGATCGGCGGCGGCTCGAACGCCATCGGCCTGTTCCACCCCTTCCTCGACGAGAAGGGGATCGCCATGGTCGGAGTCGAGGCCGCCGGCCTCGGCCTCGGCTCGGGCAAGCACGCCGCCTCGATGAACGGCGGTCGGCCGGGCGTGCTGCACGGCAACAAGACCTATCTCCTGCAGGACGAGGACGGGCAGATCACCGAGGCGCACTCGATCTCCGCCGGCCTCGACTACCCGGGCGTCGGGCCGGAGCATTCCTGGCTGTTCGACACCGGCCGGGTGACCTACGCGGCGATCACGGACCGCGAGGCCCTCGACGCCTTCCAGCTCTGCGCGCGGACCGAGGGCATCCTGCCGGCGCTGGAGCCGGCGCATGCGCTGGCCCAAGTCGTCAAGATGGCGCCGACGCTGCCGAAGTCGCACCTGCTGGTGATGAACATGTGCGGGCGCGGCGACAAGGACGTGTTCACCGTCGCCGAGGCGCTGGGCAACGATATCGCCAAGAAGGCGGGGACGCATTGATGAGCGCCGCACGCACCGCCGCAAGCTCGGCCGGCAAGCCCGCCGCGGTGCCCAACGCCGGCGGCCGCATCGCCAGGCGCTTCGCGGCGCTCAAGGCCGCCAAGCGCGGCGGGCTCGTCACCTTCCTCACGGCGGGCGACCCGGACCCGCAGACATCGCTCGCCATCGTCGCCGGCCTGCCCAAGGCCGGGGCCGACCTGATCGAGATCGGCATGCCCTTCTCCGACCCGATGGCCGACGGCCCGGCGATCCAGGCCTCCAGCCTGCGGGCGCTGAAGGCGGGCATGACGCTGCGCCGGACGCTCGACCTCGTCGCCGCCTTCCGGAAGGGCGACGGCGAGACGCCGATCGTGCTGATGGGCTACTTCAACCCGATCCTCGCCTACGGTCCGGACAAGTTCGCGCGCGACGCGGCCGCCTCCGGCGCCGACGGCATCATCTGCGTCGACCTGCCGCCGGAGGAGGCCGACGAGCTTGCCCCGCCACTCGCCGCGCACGGCCTCGACCTGATCCGCCTGGCGACGCCGACCTCGTCGGACGCGCGGCTGCCGGCCATCGTCGGCGGCGCCTCGGGCTTCCTCTACTACGTCTCCATCCTCGGCATCACCGGCACCAAGTCGGCAAGCGCCCCGGCACTCGACGAGGCGGTGGCCCGGCTGCGCCGCCACACGACGCTGCCGATCGCCATCGGCTTCGGCATCAAGACGCCGGAGCAGGCGGCGGAAGCGGCCGCGCTTGCCGACGCGGCCGTGGTCGGCTCCGCCATCGTCAACATCATCGCCGAGAACCTGGACGCCGCCGGCAAGCCCAAGCCCGGCCTCGCCGACAAGGCGCTGGCCTTCGTCGCAGCGCTGGCGAAGGCCGTGCGGGCCGGTCGCTGAACGGGGCGCAGAGCATGAACTGGATCACCAATTTCGTCCGCCCGAAGATCCGCGCTCTGGTCGGCAAGCCCGACCTGCCGGACAACCTCTGGCTCAAATGCGCGTCCTGCGGCGCCATGCTCTACCAGCGCGACCTGGAGAAGAGCCTGTTCGTCTGCCAGCACTGCGGCCACCACCTGCGCATGCGCGCGAAGCAGCGCCTCGCCATGCTGTTCGACGACGGCGTGTTCTCGCTGCTGCCGCCGCCGAAGGTGCCGCTCGACCCGCTGAAGTTCCGCGACGGCAAGCGCTACACCGAGCGGCTGAAGGACGCGCAGTCCCGCTCGGGAGATCATGACGCCCTGCTCGTCGGCGTCGGCAAGCTCGGCGGGCGCGACGCGGTGATCGCCGCCTTCGACTTCGCCTTCATGGGCGGCTCCATGGGCATCGCCGTCGGCGAGGCTTTCGTCGCCGCCGCCCAGGCCGCCGTCAACGCCGGCGCGCCGCTGATCGCCATCCCCGCCTCGGGCGGGGCGCGCATGCAGGAGGGCATCCTGTCGCTCATGCAGATGCCGCGCACCATCATCGCCGTGCAGATGGTGAAGGAGGCCGGGCTCCCCTATCTCGTCGTGCTCACCGACCCGACCACGGGCGGCGTCACGGCGTCCTTCGCCATGCTGGGCGACGTGCAGATGGCAGAGCCGGGCGCCGTCATCGGCTTCGCCGGCCAGCGCGTCATCGAGGAGACGATCCGCGAGCAGCTGCCCGAGGGCTTCCAGCGCGCGGAGTACCTGCTCGAGCACGGCATGGTCGACATCGTCGTGCCGCGGCGCGAGCTGCGCGAGACGCTGGCGCGCGTCATCGCGCTGCTGCGCAACGACCCGGCCACGAGGCTGCCGGTGGCGGCGCTGACCGCGGGCGGCGGGTGACCGCGGCATGAGCGGGACGGGCAAGGCGACGGACGCCAAGCCGCCGCCGCGGCATGCATCGGGCCTGCCGAGCGACGCGGCGCTCGCCCGAATCATGGGATTGCACCCCAAGCTGATCGACCTGTCGCTCGACCGGGTCGAGGCGCTGTGCGCGGCGCTCGGCGACCCGCAGCTCAAGCTGCCGCCGGTCATCCATGTCTCCGGCACCAACGGCAAGGGCTCGATCGTCGCCTACCTGAAGGCGGCGCTTCAGGCGGCCGGCCTGCGGGCGCATGTCTACACCTCGCCGCACCTCGTGCGCTTCCATGAGCGCATCTGGCTCGCCGATCCCGAGCGCCAGGCCGACGGACGCGCGACCGGCCGCCCGATCGAGGACGCCGCCCTGGTGGCGCTGATCGAGGAGTGCGAGCGCGTCAACGCCGGCCGGCCGATCACGTTCTTCGAGATCACGACGGCCGCCGCCTTCCTCGCCTTCGCCCGCGCGCCTGCCGACGTCGTGGTGCTGGAGACCGGCCTCGGCGGCCGGCTCGATGCCACCAACCTGATCCCCGCGCCGGCGGTCACCGCGATCGCCGCGATCTCCATCGACCACACGCAGTTTCTCGGCGACACGCTGGAGAAGATCGCGGCGGAGAAGGCCGGCATCATCAAGCGCCGCTGCCCGCTCGTCCTGTCGCCCCAGGTGCCTGACGTTGAGGCGGTCGTCGAAGCGCGCGCACTGCTCCTCGGGGCGCCGATGCTGCGCGCGGGACGCGAGTGGCGGATCATGCGCAGCGACGCGGCGCCGGGCGAGCGCGGCTGCGTCTATTGGGGACCGCGCAGCGGCGCCCTGGAACTGCCGATGCCCGCCCTGCGTGGCCGGCACCAGCTCTCCAACGCGGGCGTGGCGCTGGCCTGCCTCGATGCGCTCGAGGCGGAGTCGGCGCGACGCGGCGCGACGCTGGCCGTCCCGGTCGGCGCCCGAGCGGCGATGATGCGCGACGTCGCCTGGCCGGCCCGCATGCAGCGCCTGGCCAAGGGCCCGCTCGTCGCCATCCTGCCGCCCGGCTGGGTATTGTGGCTCGACGGCGGGCACAACGAGCAGGGCGGCCGCGTGCTGGCCGACCTGATCGGCGAGCTCGATGCCGAGGAAGGGCAGCGGCCGACGCATCTCGTCTTCGGCATGCTGACGACGAAGCAGCCCGTCGCCTACCTGAAGAGCCTCGCTCCGGCGGCGGCAAGCCTGACGGCGATCGCGATCCCCGGCGAGCACCAGACGCTCTCGGCCGAGGACGCCGCCGCCGCCGCGCGTGCCGCCGGCTTCAAGACGGTCACGACCGCGGCGGACGTCGGCGGCGCGATCGCGGCCATCGCTGCGCGCGAGAAGAAGCCGGCGCGCGTCGTGGTCTGCGGCTCGCTCTATCTCGCCGGCACGGTGCTGGCGGAGAACGGCTAAGGGATCGGCTGCCTGCCGGACCTGGCGCGCGCCTGCGCTTCCGTCGTCTCCGCCGCCAGCCGCTCGACCAGATCCGCTGCCGGCTGCTTGCGTGCCAGCCGAACGCCCTGCCCCGCCCAGAGCGACAGGAACTCGGC
>JAEULF010000196.1 GCA_016793965.1 Alphaproteobacteria bacterium
GACCTCCTGCCCGGCCCAGGCGATGAAGGCGTTGGTCCGCTCGTCGCCGCCCCAGGCGTTCCAGTAGACGGTCTGGCCGCGCGCCTTTGCCAGGATCTCCGGCCAGGGGCGCGCCTCGCGCGCAACGCCGGGGCGCGCGGCTAGGCCGGCAGCCGCACCGGCGGCCAGGCCGATCAGGACGCTGCGGCGATGCATGGCATGCTCCTCTTCTGTTAGCGCGAGCCTGCCCCACACCGACCCTCCCCATGCTCCGCACGGGGAGGGAGCAGGCGCATCGAGCTTCCCCCTCCCCGTCGCGCAGCGATGGGGAGGGTCGGGGCGGGGCCCTTCAACGTCACGCCGCCACCAGCCGCTTCGCGCGCCGCCGCTCGCGCGCTTGCGCGATCACGGTGCCCAGCACCTCCGCGTGGAACGCGTCGCAGCCGATGCACAGGTTCTGGTACGGCCGGCCGGCCGGGGTGGCGGTCCTCGACTTCTCGATGAACGTGTCCATCGACCAGCCATGGGCGATGCCCATGCGCTCGGGATGGCCCATGTTGATCGCCTCGTAGGCCGGCTCGCCGACCAGGCTCTCCAGGATGTCGATCAGGCCGTCCTCGAGCAGGCTGCCGAGCGGCAGCTTGGTCTTGATGCAGCAGGGATAGACCGAGCCGTCAGGCTCGATCGAGACCTCCGAGCCGGAATGGCGGTGGTTGAGGAAGCCGAGGCCGCCGGACCAGCGATTGCAGAAATTGTCGGCGAGCGTCGCGGTGGAGAGGTCGTTGGCCCAGCCCCGCCCGCGCGGCCAGATCTTGCCGATCCAGCTGTCCTCGGTGGCGCCGAAGACATTGAACAGCGGGCCCTCCTCCTCGTGCCACTTGCGGCTGACGCCCGAGGTGACGCCGGAGCGCTTCAGCCCCGCCTTGGCGAACATCTCGGCCAGCCCGTCGACGAACGCCTTCTGCTTCTCCGGCGTGTCGATGCCGACATGATAGCGGTCGGTCGAGGCGATCGAGATCATATAGATGCCCTTCGCCAGCAGCTCGTCGACGATGCGCGGCGTGAGCACGTCGCCCGTGGTCTGGACGACGATCTTGATCCCGCCTTGGGCACGGTACCTGGCGTTCAACCGGTCGATCACGGCGTAGGTCACGGCCTCGCGCACGGGGTCGATCAGGCTCTCGCCGCCGGACAGGATGACGCGGCCGACCTTGCGCGGCAGGGTCCCGTCCGGCCGCGCGTCGTCCAGGTCCAGATAGGTCATGTCCTCGGGCAGGTTGTCGACGATCCGCGGCGCGTTGCGAGTCGCTTCGGCGACGACGGCCGCAAGGTCGGCCTTGGCGTAGGGGCGGAAGCGGTCCTCGTAGCAGTGCTTGCACTTGCGATGGCAGGCCCAGCTCATGACATAGTAGATCGATTCCATGCGCCCCGCCTTGACGAGCCCGATCCGACGCGGCGCATAGTGCAGGCTCGCGCCCGGCCCGCCAAGGACGCATCGCCGCGGTCCCCGCGCGCCCCCATCAATCCGTCGTGATCGCGCGCGCCTCGGGTGGGCGCCGCGCAAGGTTGATCGAGATCATGGCGGACCGCCCTGCCCTAGGGCGAGCCTGGAACATGATGGGGGCCAAGATGCCGCAGCTGCCTGCGACCGCACTTCGGGCGGCCCGCGACGGCGCGACCGCCGCCTGCTCCGCGCCGGCGGGCGCAAGGTGATCGCGCGCGAGCTCCTCGCCGATGCGCTTGCGCGCGCCCAGCGGCGCGGGCTCCTGGCCGCCGGCGTCGCCGACCTCTGGACGCATGCCGGCCGCGCGCACCGTCGCCCTGCCTGGCATGTCCGTCCCGGGGGGACCGCGGCGCCGGAGATCGCGCCCGAGACGCTCCTCGACCTGAGCTTCTGCACCTTGCGCCGTTTCGCCTTGCCGGGCAGCGCGAGCGCCCCGGCCGTCCTGGTCGCGGTACCGCTCTCCGGCCATTTCGCGCAGCTCTTCGAGGACCTCGTCGCCGCCCTCGCCCCGGACCACGAGGTCTTCGTCACGGACTGGAAGGACGCCGCCGAAGTGCCGCTCGACCTCGGGCCGTTCCGCCTCGACGACCAGATCGCTTATCTCGTGGGCTTCCTGCGCCGAATCGGCCGGCGCGCGCATGTCGTCGCGGCTTCGCAGTCCGGCGTCCCAGCGCTCGCCGCGGCCGCCGCCATGGCAGCCGCCGACGACGCGCGGCGGCCGGCCTCCGTCACGCTGATGGGCGCGATGATCGACGCGCGCGTCAATGCCACGCCGGTCGAGCGCATGGCGAGCGCGCTCTTCCCGCCCCAGGCGCCGACGCCGGCAGCGGGAGCTGCGCTGCTGGCGCTCGTGTCGCCGCTCCGGCCCGGCGCCGGCAGGCTCGTCTATCCGGCCTGGGCGCAGCTCGCCGGCCTGTCGCTCTACCTGCTGCGCCGGCTGTCGATCGACGCGCCGACGCCGCTCGACGTCTTCCAGAGCGCGCTGCTGAACGACGGCGCGGCCGCGCAGGCGAACCGGGACTTCTTCCACCTGTTCCTGACCCTCATGGACCTGCCCGGAGAGCTCTACCGGGAGACCATGCGGGCATTGTTCGCCGAGAGCGCGCTCGCGTCCGGCACGCTCGCCTGGCGCGGCGCGACGGTCTCGCCCGCGGCGATCCGCGACATCGCGCTGATGACCGTCGAGGCGGAGCGCGACGACATCTCCGACGCCGGCCAGACCCGCGTGGCGCACGACCTCTGCCCGGGCATCCCGGACGCGATGCGCGCGCACCACCTGGAGGCCAGGATCGGCCATCTCGGCATGTTCCACGGGCAGCGCTGGCGCGCCGGCGTGCTCCCGGCGTTGCGCGCCTTCCTGCGCCTGGCGGAGGCGCGCGCCGAGGCCGGTTGACGCGCGGCGGATCGGCAAGGTCCCGCTAGGCCCGCGCCGGGTCGTAGAGGCGCGTGCTCATGTACTTGAGTCCGCTGTCGCACATCACGGTGACGACCGTCGCGCCCGGGCCCAAGCGGCGGGCGACGTCGATCGCCGCGACCAGGTTGGCGCCGGTCGATGTTCCCGCGAGCACGGCGTCCGCGCGCGCCAGGCGGCGCGCCATCGCCATGGCCTCGTCGGTCGAGACGACGGCGATCTCGTCGGCGACGGCGGGGCTCCAAAGCGGGACCACGAAGCCGGCGCCGACTCCCTCGATCCTGTGGACGCCCGAGGGACCGCCCGACAGCACGGCCGATTCCTTCGGCTCGACGGCGACGATGCGGATGCCCGAACGGCGCCGGCGCAGACCCTCGCCGACGCCGCGCAGGCTGGCCGCGGTGCCGGTCGCCTGCACGAAGGCGTCGATCCGTCCGCCGGTCTGCGCCCAGATCTCCTCCGCCATGGCGTGATAGGCCGCGAGCTGGTCGGTGTTGTTGAGCTGGTCGGTCCAGAAGGCGCCGGTGCGCTCGGCGATCGCATGCGCGGCGGCGACCATGTTTCGCGTCAGCGCCGCGTCCATGCCGCCGCCCGCGCTGGGCACGATGGTCAGCTCGGCGCCGAGCGCCGCCATGTGGTTGCGCTTCTCCGCGCTGAACGCGTCCGACGTGACGATGCTGAGCGGATAGCCCCGCGCCGCGCAGACCAGCGCCAGCGACACGCCGGTGCTGCCGCCGGTGTACTCGACGACGCGCTGGCCGGGCTTCAGCCTTCCGTCGCGCTCGCCCGCCTCGATCATGGCCAGCGCCATGCGGTCCGTGACGCTGCCCGTCGGGTTGGCGCCCTCGAGCTTGAGCAGGATGCGGGCGCATCCCGCCGGCGCGATCC
>JAEULF010000335.1 GCA_016793965.1 Alphaproteobacteria bacterium
CGGGGCTGAAGCGCACGATCGTGCCGGGGTTGGCCTGGCAGGCGGCGACGGCGCCGCTCGGCGACAACCTGCGCGCGACTGTCGTGCCAGGGCGCCAGGCGGTCTCGGACACCCGTGGCGACCTGCGCTTCTTCCGCTACGACGCGGAGGGGCGGCTCGTCTCCGGCGGCGCGCTCCTCGTGCCGATCAACCGCACGGAGCGGATGCGCGCCGAGGTTGCCGGCAGGCTCGGCGCCATCTTCCCGCAGCTCGACGGCGTGCGGGTCGACTTCGTCTGGAGCGGCTACCTCGCCAGGACGCCGGACTACACGCCGCGGCTGCACCAGCTCGCCGAGGGCGTCTTCACCTGGATCGGCTGCAACGGCCGCGGCGTGGCACTCTCGGTCGGCATAGGGCGCGAGCTTGCGAAGGCCGCCGCCGGTGCCCGCGCCGACGACCTGGCCTGGCCGCTGACGCCACTGAAGCCGATCCCGTTGCACGGGATCGTCGCGCGCGTCTCGCGCCCGGCGATGCTCTGGCTCTACCGCCGGCGCGACGCGCGCGAGATGGCGTGACCGGCCCGGCGCCCGCCCCAGGCTCCGCATTCGACGGCCCCGCCTTCAATGGCCCCGCCTTCAATGGCCTCGCCCTCGGCCTGCTCTGCGCGCTGATCTGGGGCTGCCACGCCGTGGTCTCGCGGCTCGGCATGCTGACGGCGATGGACGCGGCGGACATCACGGCGCTGCGCGTCGGCGTCGCGGCGGCGCTGCTCTTCCCCGTCCTCGCGCGCGCCGGGCTGGCGACCGCCGGCGGCATCGGCTGGGGCCGCGCCATGGCGCTCTCGCTCTGCGCCGGCGCCACCTACAACCTGATGACGGTCGGCGGCCTCGCGTTCGCGCCGACGGCGCATGTCGCCGTGCTCACCCCCGGCCTCATCCCGGTCATGACCCAGCTCGTCGCCTGGGCGCTGCTCGGCATCCGGCCGCAGGGTGCGCGCGCGCTCGGCGCCGGCGTGGCGCTCGCCGGCGTCGCCTGCGTCGCCGGCGACGGGCTGCTGCTCGCGGGGCCGCAGGCCTGGATCGGCGACCTGATGTTCGTCGGCGCGGCGTTGATGTGGGCGCTCTATGCCACGGCCTCGCAGGCCTGGAAGGTGCCGGCGCTGACCGGCGCGGCGGCCGTCAACGTCGGCTCGCTGGCGCTGCTGCCGGCCTATCTCTGGCACCGCGCGGACGGGCTGCCGGCGGTGACGCTGGGCGACGTGGCGCTGCAGGCGGTCTACCAGGGCGTGCTGCTGGCGATCGTGACGACGGTGCTGTTCACGCGCGTCGTGGCGCTGCTCGGCGGCGCCCGCGCGGCGCTGTTCACGGCGCTGGTGCCGCCCTTGGGCGCGCTGCTCGCCTGGGCGGTGCTCGGCGAGGCGCTCAGCGTCCTGCAGATCGTCGGCGCGGCGCTGGTGACCTGCGGGCTGGTGCTGGGATTGCGCGGCGCGCGGTAGGACGTCGGCGCTGCCGATGCTTCATCCCGGCCGGAGCGCAGCGGAGAGCCGGGACCCAGGAGCGCCGCACCGTCGCTCGCCCTTGGTCCCGGGTCGCGCGACGCGCGCCCGGGATGACTGCCCCCTACCTCCACCGCCCCAGCCCCTGCACCATCTGCTCGTGCAGGAGCCGCGCCTGGCCGAGCACCATGCGCTGCCAACCCGGATCGGACAGGCTGAAGGCCTCGCGCACCTCAGTCTCGAAGGCAGCGCGGCGCGGGTCGCCCTTCGGCGCCTTGAACTTCAGCCAGACGTCGAGCCGCAGCGCGTGGAACGTGTCCATGCGCTCGACCTTGGTGCCGAACTCGATGACCGCGCCGGCGACCTGGGCATGCTTGGCGAATTGCTGCACGCCCTGGAACACGAGGCCCGTATAGCGCGGCCGCGGCACGCCCTTCACGAACAGGCCGGCATCGACGAAGTCCTTGCCCCACCAGGAGCAGACCTGCTCGTAGAGCCCGTCGCCCGCGGTGTTGAAGGTGAGGATCACCGGCTCGCCCGGCTTGCCGATTCCGGTGTGCCAGTCGAGCACGCCGACGCGGCGCGCGTGCTTGAGGTGCGTGCCGCAGATCTCCTCGAGCTTGCGGTTCGACCACTCGCGCTTCGTGCCGCCGTAGAACACGCCGTCGGGATGCGCGTACTGGCCGCGGAACAGGCTGTCGATCAGGAAGCCCTCGCCCTTCTCCTTGGCGGTTGCCAGCGCCGCGCGCTCATAGGCCGCGCGGGATGCGTCGGACCATTCGGCCGGGCAGATCGCGTCGTGCAGCGTCGCGTAGCCGGCATTCTCCGGCCGCTTGCCGCCCTCGTGGTCGACGAAGTTGCGGTTGAGATCGACGTTGCTCTCCGTCGTCCGGCTGTTATGCGCGAAGCCCCAGGGATTGATCGCGTGCACGAGCAGGGCGCCGACGCCCTTGGGCAGGCGCTTCGCCCCGCCCGTGCGCATCCAGTCGATCAGCACGGGCGAGCCGCAATAGCCCTCCAGCCCATGCGTGCCGCAGATCGCCATGAACACCGTCTCGGCCTTCTCCGGGCCGAAGCGCGCGACGTCGATGGCGATCTCGCCGCCGTCGGGGCCGCGGTGCGAATCGTGCACATGGGCGTCGAGCGTGCCGCCCGCCGCCCTGGCCGCGTCCTTGAAGCGGGCGCGCGCGACGGCGTAAGTCGGCGCAAAGGTTCCGGCGATGTCGAGCGGCTCCAGGGGCAGCATGCGAACTCTCGTCTGGTTCGTGGGACTCGCGCGGCTGACCTAGCCGCGGAACTCGAAGGCGACGCCGCAAGCGGCCGAGGGCGGGACGGTCAGGCGGCCGGGCACGGCGGCCGGCTTGAAGCCGCCCTTGGCGAGGCATTGGCCCGTTTGCGCCAGGTCGCCGACCGAGACCGCCATGCCGACGATGCCGATCTCCGGCACCTTGCCCATTGCGACGCCGGGATAGCGGCCGGGCACCGCGCCGGGCGCCAGCACCGTCAGCGGGATCGTGCCGGTCGCCACGGTGACGCGGTCGGCGACGCGGGTGACGGTCTCACGCCCGAAGATCCGGCCGTAGGCGGCGGCCACCGCGTCGAGGTCCTTGTGCGCCATGACGACCTCGGCGAGGGCCATCGCGCCGTTGGCATGGCGCTGCAGCTCCGGCAGCCAGACGACGTCGCGCGTCAGGTGGCCGCAGACGAAGAGGACGCCCCCCGGCGTCGCCTCTTCAGGCAGCTTGGTGACGACGAAGGCCGCCTCCTTGGTGCCGCCCTTCGGCAGGTCGACCGGCCGGCTGAAGCGCACGGCCTCGCTGGCGGCGATGCCGCTTCCTTTGAGCTCCGCTTGCGCCTTCTCGGCATCGTCCGTGGCGAGAGCGATGCCGTGCAAGCCCTCGCGCTCGGCCAGCCGGCGCCGCCAGTTGGCGTTCTGCTCGGTCGGCGCCAGGACGCCGAGGAGCTCGAAGTAGTCGCGGCCCAGCATGATCGTATGGTTGGCCGTGCCCATGTGCGCGCTGTGCCTGGCGCGCGGGCTCAAGGTGAAGCCGAGCCGCTCGTAAGTGCGCTGCGCGGCGTCGAGGTCGGCGACCATGATGACGGTGTGATCGACGCCGAGGATATGGCGGAGCATGGGGCGGTTCGTCTCCGGAGCGATGGCCAAGATGCGACCGTAAGGGCGCCGCAGCGGGGCGGCAAGCGCCGTCGGCTCAGGCCCGGTCGCCCGGACGCGCGGACGGGAAGCGCTCGTCGGGCGGCGCGATCTCGGTCACCAGGTCGCGGATCAGCGCCTTGTTGGGCAGCGGCCCGACGCGCACCTCCCGCGCCTCCAGCCGCGCCGTGCAGGCATAGGCGACGACGCCGTCCACCAGCATCATGCACTCCTTGCAGGCGTTGGCGTTGAGGCAGGAGTAGCGCAGCGCCAGCGTCGGGTCGGCATGGGCGCGCACCCAGCGCAGCCCGTCGAGCAGCGACTGGCCGGGCGCGAAAGGCACCGCGAAGGCATCGACGCGCGACGGCGTCCCCGGCGCGCCGCGCTCGACCAGCAAGGTGGCGATCTGGGCGGTCATGGCGCGGCCTGCTCCTGGGCGCTGCGGCGGCACGAGCCCCCGCGCGCCAACGGGAGGGACGGCTGCGGTGCCCTGGCGCTCCGCATCACACGGCCACCGCCTGGAGGGATGCGGCACGAACGCTCTCGCGCGCAAGCGCCACGGCGCCGTCGCGCAAGGTGACGACCTGGTTGACGGCCCAGTCCGGGCGCATCGCCGGGAAGTCCTCGCGCTGGTGCGCGCCGCGGCTCTCGGTGCGCGCCAAGGCCGTGCGCGCCACGACCTCTGCCACCGCCAGCATGCAGCGCAGGTCGAGCCAGTCCAGGCGCTCGGCGTCGTAGGCGCCGCCGCTGCCGAAGGGACGGTCGCCGAGGTCACGGCGGAGCGCCGCGATGCGCGCGAGCGCCGAGGCGAGCTTCGCCTGCGTGCGGAACGGGCCGACCTCGTCCTGCATCACGTCCTGCAGCATCGCCAGCATGGCCGCCACGTTCGGCCGGTCGCGCGCAGGCGCCGAGTCGCGCAGCAGGGCGACGGCGTCGGCCGCGGCCTCGCGGCTCCAGTCGACTTCGCGCGAGCGGGCGGCGTGCGCGGCAGCGGACAGACCGGCACGGCGGCCGAAGGCGAGGGCCTCGGTGATGGCGTTGCCGGAGAGGCGGTTTGCGCCGTTGGCGCCGCCGACCGCCTCGCCCGCCGCGAACAGGCCGGGAATCGCCGTCGCCATCGCGGCGTCAGCCCGGATCCCGCCCATGTGGTAGTGCGCGATCGGCGCGACCTCGACCGGCATGCGCGTCAGGTCGATGCCGTTCGCCGCCAGCCGGTCGATGACCGGCCCGAAGGCCTCGCGCAGCCGCGCCTCCGGCACGTGCTCGAAGGAGAGATAGGCGCCGCCCGCCGGCGAGCCGCGCCCGGCCTCGACCTCCTTGGCGATGGCATAGGTCGCGACGTCGCGCGTCGCGACGTAGCGGCCGTCCTCGGCGACGCCGTAGCGTTGCGTCAGCTCCTCGCCGTCGCGGTTGAGCAGCCGGCCGCCGAGCTTGTAGCGGAAGGGATCCCACATGATCGGGTCCATGCCGACCAGCCGCGGCGCCAGGTGCCCGATCGGGAAGAACTGGACGAACTCCATGTCGATCAGCGGCGCGCCGGCGCGCAGCGCCAGAGCGTAGCCATCGCCGCCCATGTTGGCCGAGGCACTGTTGCGCCGGTAGAGTCGCGTCAGCCCGCCGGTTGCGATCACGGTCGACTTGGCGGCGATGGTCACGACGTCGCCGCTAGCCAGGTGCCAGGCGACGGCGCCGACGACGGCACCGCCGCGCCGCACGAGATCCGTCACCACGAGGTCGCCGACGCGCCGCACCGCGCCCTGGCGGTTGAGCTGCGTACGCAGCGTGCGCGACACGGCTGTGCCGGTCGCCAGGAAATCGACATAGACGCAGCGCGGCCGGTCGTGCCCCGGCGCGTGCACCTGGGCCATGCGCCCGTCCGGCGTGCGCGCCCAGCCGACCTTCCACGCGTCTATCTGCTTGATGACCTCGACGCCCTCCTCGCAGAGCAGGCGCGCGAGCGCCTCGTCGCACAGGAAGCGGCCGGCCGCGAGCGTGTCGGCGAGATGATGCTGCCAATGGTCCGGCGCCGCCTCGCCGACGGCGGCGGCGACGGTCATCTGCGCCATCACCGTGGCGCCGCCGCGCCCGATCAAGCTGCGCTCGGCGAGCAGCACCTGGGCGCCCTGCCCGGCCGCCGCGATCGCGGCATACATGCCGGCGGCGCCCGCGCCGATCACCAGGACGTCAGCGGCGAGATGGCGCATCGTGGCGCACCGGACGGCCAGGGCCGCGGCCCTAGTTCGCCGGCTGCGGGCGGCGCTTCTTTGCGTCGCCCTTCGCTGCCTCCTTGCCAGCCTCGGCAGGAGCGTCCTTCAGCGCCTCCTTGGTGACGCCCTTGGCGGCGTCCTTCGGCGCAGCGGTCATGTCCTGGCGCTCGACGGCGCCGCGCGGCGGGCCCAGCGCGCAGCGCATCGAGCCGACCGCCGGCTTGCCGTCGCGCAGCGTCGCCTTGGCGTCGCGCGTCGCCTCGCAGCGCACGACGTTCTCGGGGAGCTGACGCGCCAGGGTGATGACCGTGCTCGCATACTCGCAGAGGACCCAGAAGGCGCCCTTCTTCGGCGCCTTCAAGTCCCACGTTTGCACCGCGCCCTTGGTCGCGGACTTCACCGGGGTCTGCTCCTCCGGCGGGCCGTCGTAGATCGACACCGCCGCGAGCACCGTCTTCCAGGGGCTGATGCCGATCGACCAGCCGAGCGGCGGCTCCTCGTAGGCCGGCGGCGCCTCGATGGACGCCGGGCAGGCGAAAGGATCTTGGGTCGCCTGCGGCTGGAACTGCGCGGCGGCCGGCGCAGCCAGCGCGGCAACCAGCGCCGGCGACGCCAGCAGGCCCAGGGCGACTGTCAGCACGCGCGCACGCTCCATGATCTCCGAACTCCTCGACCGGGTAACCCGCCCCGGCGGCACCATAGCCAATCCGCCGGGCACGCGGGAAGTGAGCATTCGGGCACCGGAAGGCGAAACGCGAGGGCGTCCGTCGCCGCGATCCGTCGCCCTTGAGGCGCTCGCGCCCATCGGTCAAGATCGCCGGCAACAGGCGGGCAGGGCCAGATCATGCGGCGATGGGCGAGACGGTGGCGCGGCCGTGCGGGGATGGTGCTCGCGTTCCTGGCGCTCGCCGTGATCTGGGAATGGGCGGTCGAGATCTTCGCGATCAAGGAGTACCTGCTGCCGCCGCCCTCCCTCGTGCTGACCGAGTTCCTGAAGCGCGCGGACGTGATCGGGCTCAACGCGATCACCACGACGAACGAGATCCTGGCGGGCTACGCGCTGGCCGTCGCGGTCTCGATCCCGCTGGCGCTGGCGACCGCCTACTCGCGCACGGTCGAGGAATCGCTCTATCCGGTCGTCGTCTTCCTGCAGATCGTGCCGAAGATCGCCGTGGCGCCGCTGTTCATCATCTGGTTCGGCTTCGGCTTCGCGCCGAAGTTGATGCTGGTTTTCCTGCTCTCCTTCTTCCCGATCGTCGTCAGCAGCGTGATGGGATTCAAGTCGCTCGACCCGGACATCTCGGACTTCGCGCGCACGACGGGGGCAGGCGGCTGGCGGCTCTTCGCCACGATCCGGCTGCCGCAGGCGCTCCCCCACATCTTCACCGGGCTCAAGGTCGGAGCGGCCCTTTCCGCCACAGCCGCCGTGGTCGCCGAGTTCGTCGCGTCCGACCGCGGCCTGGGCTACCTGCTGCTCCAGTACAACGGCGACCTGAACACGCCGATGGTGTTCGCGACGATCATCGTGCTCAGCCTGATCGGGCTGGCGCTCTACTATGCGGTCGAGCTGCTGGAGCGGCTGGTGATCCCGTGGCATGTCTCGCAGCAAGCGGCCCAGGGCGGGGCCGCGCTCGCCTGAACGGACAAGAGCCGGCGCGCCCCAAGGGCCGGACGCATCACGGAGGGAATGCCATGCTCACCCGAATCCTTGCGGCCGCGGCGCTCGCCGCCGCCGCCTGCGCCGTCGCGGCGCCGCCGGCCGCGGCTGCCGACGCCGTGTCGCTGCGCTTCAACTGGTATCTGGGCGGCCTGCACGTGCCCTACTACCTCGGCAAGGAGAACGGCTACTTCAAGGCCGAGGGCATCGACATCACGCTGAACGAGGGTCGCGGCTCGGCCAACACCGTGCAGGTCGTGGCCGCCGGCTCCGACACCTTCGGCATGGCCGACGCCGGGTCCCTGATGCTGCTGGCGTCGAAGGGCGCGGACGTCAAGGCGGTGATGTCGCTGCTCAACACGTCGGGCTTCAGCGTGATCTCGCTCGCCGAGACCGGCATCAAGACGCCGAAGGACCTCGAGGGCAAGAAGCTCGCGGTCACGGCGGGCGACGCGCTGACCCAGCTCTTCCCGGCCTTCGTCAAGCACAACAAGCTCGACATGGCGAAGATCTCGCTGGTCCAGGTCGACCCGGCGGGCAAGGTGGTCTCGGTGCTCGAGAAGAAGGCCGACGCGCTGCTCGGCGGCATCGACGACCAGTACTTCCTGATCGAGGCCAAGGGCGCCAAGCCCGCCGGCCTGCGCTTCGCCGATAACGGCGCCAACACCGTCGGCATGACGATCCTGGCCAAGGATGAGACGATCAAGGCCAAGCCGGACATGGTGCGCCGCTTCGTCAAGGCGTCGATCCGCTCCTGGGAGGCGGCGAAGAAGGACCCGGACGCCGCGGTCGCCGCCGCGCTCAAGACCAAGCCGGACCTGAACAAGGAATCGACCAAGAAGCAGCTGGTGATGGACATCAGCCTGCTGCCCTCGCCGGCGACCAAGGGCAAGCCGATCGGCTGGGGCGCCGCCTCGGACTGGGAGGCGACGAAGAAGCTGCTCGCCGAGTACCGCGACCTGAAGACCGACAAGCCGGCGACGGCCTTCTTCACGAACGACTTCGTACCGAAGTGAGCCGCGCGACAGTCGTCGCGTCTCGGGCCCGGCCGGCGCAGGACGCCGCGCCGGGTGCCGGGACTCAGGTTCCCGCCATCGGCGTGTCGTCGGCGACCAAGAGGTTCAGCCGGGACGGCATGGAGACGCTGGCGCTTGACGGCATCGACCTCACCGTGGCGCGCGGCGAGTTCGTCGCCATCGTCGGCCCGTCGGGCTGCGGCAAGTCCACCCTGCTGCGCATGGTGGCCGGCCTGATCCCGGCGACGAGCGGCAGCCTCGCCGTCTCCGGGCAGCCGGTCGCGGGACCGGTCACCGACCTCGGCGTCGTGTTCCAGAGCCCGACGCTGCTCGACTGGCGCACGATCATCGACAACGTCCTGGTGCAGGTGCAGCTGCGCGGCCTGCCGGTCGAGCGGTATCGCGACAAGGCGATGGCGTTGCTCGCCCAGGTCGGCCTCGAGGAGTTCGCGCAGCGCCGCCCGCGCGAGCTCTCCGGCGGCATGCGCCAGCGCACGGCGATCGCCCGCGCGCTGATCCACGATCCGCCGCTGCTGCTGATGGACGAGCCCTTCGGCGCGCTCGACGCGCTGACGCGCGAGCAGATGCGCATCGACCTGGAGGCGCTGTGGCTGCGCTCTCAGAAGACCGTGCTGTTCGTGACCCACTCGATCGACGAGGCCGTGCTGCTGGCCGACCGCGTCGTCGTCATGACGCCGCGCCCCGGCCGCATCGACCGCGTCGTCGAGGTCGCCCTGCCGCGTCCGCGCGGCCTGGACGGGCGCCGCCTCCCCGGCTTCGCGCCGGCGGCCGACGCCATCACCGAGATCTTCCTCGCCCGCGGCGTGCTGCACGGCACGCGGGCATGACCGCCAATCCGGGAGAATGACCGCCATGGCCGCTGCCAAGCCCGCTGCCAAGCCCGCTGCCAGATCCGCTGCCAAGTCCGCCGCCAGGTCCGCTGCCAGGTCCGCCCTCAAGCGCGCGACTGGCCCCGCCCGTGCCCATCCGAGCCCCAAGGCGCGCTACAAGGGCCCCTTGCCCCTGGCGCGCAGCCGCTCGCTGCTCGCGATAGCGACGCTGGCGACGTCCCGTTTCGTGCCCTCGGGCTGGACCGACAACTTCGTCGAGCGCGATCTCGGCCTCGCCGGCGCAACGGACGGCCGCGCCGGTGCCCGCCATACCCGCGCTATCAAGCCCTTCGAGCGCGACACGGGATGGCACTGGCACGACATGGACGGGCACTTCGTCTACGTGCTGCGCGGCTGGATCCGCTTCCGCTACGCCGGCGTGAAGAAGGCCGTGACGGTCAAGGCCGGAAGCTGCCTGAGCCAGCCAGCCGGCGTCGCGCACAACGTCGTCGGCTACTCCGACGACGTCGAGCTGATCGAGATCAACCTGCCGGCCATCTACGCGACCATCGACCTGCCGGAGCCGGCGGCGAAGCGAAAGCGCCGAGCGGCGAAGCGGGCATGAGGCGATCGGCAGCTCCCTCTCCCTGCGCAGCAGCGGGAGGGAGGACAGCAACCCTTTCCCTCACGCAACGATGACATCGCCCCAGAAGCCGAACCGATCGGCGACCTGGGCCATCGCCGGCCGCGGCGCCTCGTAGCGCCAGGCCGCGCGCGGGTGGCGCCGGCCGTCGAGCACGATGTCGTAGAACTGGACGCCGTGCGGGCAGCGCTTGTCGCCGTCGGTCTTGGCCGCCTTCTCCAGCCAGTCCGTGCGCACGGCTTCGCGCGGGAAGTAGCGGTAGCCGTCGACCTCGACGATGTCGTCGCTCTGCGCGATCTCGCGCCCGTCAAGCGTTGCTCGCATGCGCTTGTCCTCTCCAGGCCAGAATGCGCCCCAGCGGCCGTTGCCATGACTACCATGACCCGCGGTCATGGCTGCGCGCTAGGTCGCCGATGGACAGCGCCGCAGCATTGCCCGATCCTGGCCGCCATAGAAGAGGGTGCCGCCGCGCGCCCCTGACCGCATCGCTCTCCGGGAGGAAAATCATGCACAGGTTCCTGTCGCGCGCGGCCGCCGCCGCAGCGCTCGCCGTCGCCCTTGCCGTGCCCGCCGCTCCCGCGCTCGCGCAGGCGGTGGAGTGGAAGTTCTTCACCTACTTCGCGCCCAACGACACGCCGACCACGCTGCACAAGGGCCTCGCCGAGGACATAACCAAGGCGAGCGGCGGCCGGCTCAAGGTGACGGTCTTCGCGTCGGGCGAGCTGCCTTACAAGGCGCAGGACGTGCTGCGCGTGCTCGCGACCAACCAGGTGCAGATGGGCGACCTCGCCACCGGCCCGGTCGCGGCCGAGGCGCCGGAGCTCAACGTCTACTCGATCCCCTTCGTGTGCAGCTCATTCGACGGCTTCTTCAAGTCGGTCGCCGAGGCGGCGCCGACGGTCGACGAAGTGCTC
>JAEULF010000355.1 GCA_016793965.1 Alphaproteobacteria bacterium
GCTGTTCGTGGCGTCCGGCGCCTTCCACCAGGCGAAGCCCTCCGACCTGCTGCCGGAGCTGCAGGGGCGGCTGCCGATCCGCGTCGAGCTCAAGGCGCTGACCCGCGACGACTTCCGCCGCATCCTGGTCGAGCCGGAGGCGAGCCTGATCAAGCAGTGCAAGGCGCTGCTGGCGACCGAGCAGGTGACGCTCGACTTCACCGAGGACGCGATCGACGCGCTCGCCGACCTGGCGGCGGAGATCAACCAGAGCGTCGAGAACATCGGCGCCCGCCGGCTGCACACGGTGATCGAGCGCGTGCTCGAGGACATCTCCTTCGCCGCCACCGACCGCGCCGGCGAGACGGTGCGCATCGACGCGGCCTATGTGCGCGACCGGCTGGCCAAGCTGGCCAAGAACGCCGATCTCTCGAAATACGTGCTGTGAGCATGCCCTGGCGCGACCGCGCCGGCCGCTTCTCGCCCTTGAAGGCGGCAATCCTGGCGCTCGTCCTGGCGCCGGGACTCGTCCTGGCGCTGCGCTGGATGCTGCACGATCTCGGCCCGCGGCCTTACGACGTAGCGATACATGAACTGGGGTCCTGGGCGATCCGCCTGCTCATCGCGACGCTGGCGGTGACGCCGCTGCGCCGTCTGCTGCGCTGGCCCAGTCTGATCGCGACCCGCCGCATGCTCGGCGTCTCCTCCGCCTGCTATGCGGTGCTACATCTGGCGCTTTTCGCCGTCGATCTGAAGCTCGACCTGGCGCTGATCCTGGCCGAGATGGTCAAGCGCATCTACCTCGTCGTGGGAAGCGTGGCGCTGCTCGGCCTGCTGGCGCTCGCGGCGACCTCGACCGACCGCATGGTCAGGCGCATGGGCGGCAAGGCGTGGCAGCGTCTGCACCGCCTCGTCTATCCCCTGACGGCGCTCGGCCTCCTCCATTTCGCCATGCAATCCAAGATCGACGTGACGCAGCCGGTCCTGCTCGCCGGGATGCTCTGCCTCGCCCTGGCCTGCCGGCTCGCGCCGGCGGCGCCGGGACGGTCGGGCGCGCTGCATGTCGCGGCCCTGGCGGCGGCGAGCGCTGCGGCGACGGCGGGCTGCGAGGCGCTCTGGCACGCGCTGGCGACCGGCGTCGATGCGCGCCTCGTCCTCCAGGCCAATTTGCTGCCGGATGCCGGACCCCGTCCGGCATGGTGGGTGGCGGCGACCGGGTTCGCCCTGGCGTTGGCCGTCGCGTGGCGCGCCCGAGTCGCGGCGCCCGTCGCTGCCGGAGCGGCGGCGCGCGCATAGGCCTTGCACCGGCCGGAAGCCGGCGCTATTTAACGCCTTCCGCGCGGCCAAGGCCGCTCGGACCCGTCGGAGCGCGGGAGTAGCTCAGGGGTAGAGCACAACCTTGCCAAGGTTGGGGTCGGGGGTTCGAATCCCCTCTCCCGCTCCAGACTGTCCAAAGCGATCAGGCAGTTGCCGGCTCGGCTGGGCGCATGCGCGCTCGGCCGGCACGCGCGTGCCGGCCGGCCCCCTGCGCGACTATCGCATCAATATCGTATCACCGGACGACGGCAAGGAAGACGAGCAGCGTGCCGACCCAGCCGGCGATGAAGGCGCCGGTGCGCGCCCAGGGCAGGCCAGCGATCAGGACGCCGGCGTGCGCCAGCCGGGCGTAGAAGAAGATCGCGGCGCCGGTCGCGGCGAGCCCGCCGCCCTTGCCGGTCAAGTGCGCGATCAGCACCAGGGCGGCGAAGGGCACCAGGTTCTCGACCATGTTCATGTGCGCGCGCTGCGCGCGTTGTGCCCATTGCGGCAGCGCTTTGGGGTTCTCGGGGTAGCCGACCGTGTCGGCGATGCCCCAGACCTGGAAGCGGGCGAGCACGTAAGGCACCCAGAGCAGGGCGCAGAGCAGGGCGCTCCAGGCGAGATAGGCGAGCGCGGTCGACAGCGTTCCCGAAAGCGTGATGGTCATGGCGTCCTCCTCGTCGGCGTTGCGGTCCCCGCCGTCCTTGGCGCCGGTCGGGGGCCGCGCGCAGTCTAGCAGGTGTCGCGCGGGGCGCGATCGGGCGGCGCGATCGGGCTTGGCGGCGGCACCGAACCCCCGCATTCTGCCGGCCGATCTCAGCTTGCCGATCTCAGCCTGATGGAGGATGCCCGTGCTGGCGCTGCTCTCTGACCCGAATGCCTGGATCAGCTTGCTGACCCTGACGGCGCTCGAGATCGTCCTCGGCATCGACAACATCATCTTCCTGGCGATCGTCTGCTCCAAGCTGCCGGCGGAGCAGCAGGACAAGGCGCGCCGGATCGGGCTCGCCTTGGCGCTGATCATGCGCATCGGCCTGCTCGCCAGCATCGCCTGGATCGTCAGCCTCAGCGCGCCGATCGTGACGATCTTCGGCCAGGGCATCTCCTGGCGCGACTTGATCCTGTTCGGCGGCGGCCTGTTCCTCATCGTCAAGGGGACGATGGAGACCCATCACATGATGGAGGGCCATGGCGAGGGCGGCCCTGCTCCAAAGACGACGACCTTCACGGCGGCGATCGGCCAGATCGTCGTCCTCGACCTCGTCTTCTCGCTCGACTCCGTCATCACGGCGGTCGGCATGGCGGACCACCTGCCGGTCATGATCGCGGCGGTGGTCCTGGCGATGATCGTCATGCTGTTCGCGTCGAAGCCGGTAGGCGACTTCGTCAACGCGCATCCGACGGTCAAGATGCTGGCGCTGTCGTTCCTGCTCCTGGTCGGCGTGGCGCTCGTCGCCGACGCGGCGCATTTCCACATCCCGCGCGGCTACCTCTACTTCGCGATCGCCTTCTCGGCGGGAGTGGAGACGCTCAACCTGATCGCGGCCAAGCGGCGCAAGCGCGCGGCCGCCACGCAGGGCTAGGGACGGCAGCTCCGCGCTGCTGGTCGGCCAGGCTCCGACCTCATCGCCGGGATGGCGGTGCGGGTCGGAGCGGGGCCGCGGCGGCGGCTGGAGCTGCAGGACGCTCGCAGGCTCAGGCGGCGCTGGCCGGCGACTTCATCAGGCCGGCTGCCTGCATGCGCTCGATCGCCTTCAGGCGCCAGGCACGCAGCTTGTCGTTCTCGTTCTTGAGGGCATCGAGGCGCTCGCTCGACTCGGCCTGCAGGCGGTCGATCTCGCCGCGCAGGGCCTTCAGGCTCGCGGCGGCGGCGTCAGCAGCCTGCTCCGCCGCGGCGGCGCGGGCCTCGGCGAGCTGCTCGGCCTGGCGCAACGCGCTGGCGCTTGCCTGGATCTCGGCAGCCGCCTGCTCGGCCGTGGTCTTGCCGGATTCGAGCTGATCGAACTGGTCGGCGATGGCCTTCAGCCGGGCTTCGGCATCGGCCGAGGTCTTCTCGGCGCGCTGCGCCCGCTCCTCGGCGTCCCTGACCTTCTGCTCGGCGCCAGCGAGCTGGGACTTGACCTCCTCGGCCGCGGACCCGAGCAGCGTCTCGACGTGATGCTCGGCTTCCGCTTTCGCGGCCTCGATCGTGATGCGCGCCCGCTCCTCGGCTTCGCCCGCGGCGCGCTGGTGCGCGTCCTCGGCCTCGCGCGTGCGCAGCTCCGCCTCGGCGGCTCTTGCCTCGGCGTTGGCGAGGCGGCGCTGCAACTCGATGAGCTCATCGGCGCGGGCGGCGGCTTCGCGCTCGGCCGCCATCAGCCGCTCCTCTGTGCGCCTGAGGATGAGCTCGCCGACCTCGACCTTGCGCAAGGCCTCGCGCCGGCTGCGCTCGGCCTCGCCCAGCCTCTGCTCGAACTCCTCGCGGGTCTCTGCCCAGGTGAGGCGCTCAGCCTCGACGAGGCGCAGCGCGCGCGCCATCGCGCCCTGCGCCGTGGTCAGCGCTGCAGCGAGCTCAGACTGCGGCGCCGCAGCGGCACCGTCCGCGTTGTTGCGCGGGAACGGCCTGACGGCGTCCCGCGCGGCCTCGTCGGGCGCATCCGGGCCGAACCGGCCATAGCTGTCCTCGGGCATGGTCGCCTCCGTCGCGCGCGCCGCCGCCAGCGCCGCCGATCCGATCGTCGAACCCTTCGATCTCACTGCCCCGGTCGCCCCGCTGCGCCGCTCGTCCTGTCGCGCGCTGCGGCGCTCGCCTGCCGAGGCCGGTTTTACCGATTCGCCGCCGGCCGAGTCGAGTCGATAGGCTCGGCGGCGAGCCCATGCCTCGGCCGTCGGCCGACCAGGAACGCGAACCGGCATGCTCATGCTATGTCGCCCGTCACTGTCCGGCTTCAAGTCTGCGCCTGGCGGGCCGACATCGATTTCATATGGGCGACGGCGCGCTGGCGCCACGCTTTGAGATCAGCGATCTCCTTGCGCGCGGCCGCCATCTCGCCCTGCAGCTGATCGCGCTCGCGGCGCAACTTGGCGATCTCGTCGCGGGCGAGCGCCTGCAGCGCGTCAAGCTGCTCGCGCAAGCTCGCCGCTGCCTCCGGCGACAAGCCCGACGGCGCCGGCGGCGCTGCGGCGGAGGCCGGCGCATCGGTGGAAAGGGCTTGCTGCGCCAGGGCGGCGCGCTCCTCGGCGCGGGACGCCGCTTCGGATTGCTGCACCTCGTGCACGGCCTCGGCGACCTCGGCAGCCGCGGCGACGAGCCGGTCGAGAGCGGCCGCGACGGTCGGCGCCAGCTCGACGTTCGGATCGCCGGCCGGACCGTCCGCACGGGCGCGCCGCCAGCTCTGAAGGAACGGGAGGATTGTGCCGAAGCTGCCGCCGCCGAGCTCCTTGCGCACGGCGCGCAGGCTCGGGCTCTGGCCATCCGCCACGAGGCGGTCGGCGACCGAGAAGACCGCCTCCGCCGTGATCGTCGTGCTCTTCGCCATGCGTCGTCCGGCTCCCTCGCCGCGGCGCCGCCGCGGCGCGGCGCTCCCGTCGAAAGTGGAATCCCGGGACGAATCCTCGGCCTCTATGGTGAGGGAAGGGTTAACTCCTGGCCGCTTCGCGCGCTGGCGCGGTTGAGCTAGGCTGCGTCCAGGCGTCGGGACCAGGGGGGCGGCCGTGGACGAAGCGCGATCGACCGCGTTGGCGGCAGGCTCGGCTGTCGGCTCGGCTGGCGGCTCGGCAGCACGGTCGCAGCAGGCCGCGAAAGCCGCCCGAATCGAGGCCGTGGCCGCGTCAGCGGCCGCGCGGGGCGACGATCCGAGCGCGGTTGCGGCCTTCGCCCGCGCCTTCTACGCCAAGGTGCCGGCCGACGACCTCCAGCGCGAGGAGGTCGACTCGCTGGCCGCCGGCGCGCTCTCGATGTGGTCGTGGATGCAGCAGCGGCCGCCGGCTGCTCCGGTCGTTCGGGCTTTCAATCCTTGGGTCGGGCCGGACGGCGGGACGCATGGCATCGCCTGGAGCAGGCGCGACACGGTCGTCGAGATCGTCAACGATGACATGCCGTTCCTCGTCGCCTCGGTGACCGCGGCGCTGAACAAGCGCGGCGCCACGGTGCGCCTGGTCATCCACCCGATCCTGCGCGTGAAGCGGGACGCTTCGGGCCGGCTGCTGTCGGCCGGCGAGGCCGGCGCTCGGGCGGAGGCTGGCGCGGCGGCGGAATCCGTGATGCAGCTGCGCATCGTCGGCCAGCCGTCTCCTGAGGCGCTGGACGCCGTGACCGAGACCGTCCGAGCGGTCCTGGCGGACGTGCGCGCGGCTGTCGAGGATTGGGGCAAGATGCGGGCCTGCGCCCGTGCGGTCATCGACGAGCTCGCGGGCGACGACCTCGCGCTGCCGGCGGCGGACAAGACCGACGCAGCCGCGCTCCTGCAATGGATCGTCGAAGACCACTTCACCTTCCTCGGCTACCGCGAGTACGCCTATGCGGCCCGGGACGGGATGCCGACGCTGGACGTGGACGCGCGGGCCGGCCTCGGCCTGCTGCGCGACCCCGGGGTCGCGGTGTTCGACGGGCTGCGCAACTTCGCCGCGCTGCCTCCGGAGGTGCGGGAGTTCCTGCGCCAGCCGAAGCTCTTGCTGATCACGAAGGCCAACCGCGTCTCGACCGTGCACCGCCAGGCGCCGCTCGACGCGCTGTTCCTGAAGCGCTTCGATCCGCAGGGCCGCATCCTCGGGGAGCGCGTCTTCGTCGGGCTGTTCACGTCCTCGGCCTACAGCCAGAGCGCCACCGAGATCCCGGTGCTGAGCCGCAAGATCGCCGCCGTGCTGCGGCGTGCCGGGGCGGCGCCGGAGAGCCATGACGGCAAGGCGCTGATCCACATCCTGGAAACCTACCCGCGCGACGAGCTGCTGCAGGTGGACGAGGATACCCTGCTCGAAGCGGCGACGGGCATCCTCGACCTGCAGCAGCGCCCGCGAATCGCGCTGTTCGTGAGGCGGGACCCGTTCGCCCGGTTCATGTCGTGCCTCGTCTACATCCCGCTCGACCTCTACTCGGCGGAGCTGCGCGAGCGCCTGGTCAAGATCCTGGAAGCCGGCTTCGGCGGCGCCTGCTCCACCCTGTCGGTGCGACTCGGCGACGAGGCCCTGGCCCGGCTGCACGCCACGATCGCCATCGCGCCGGGCAGCGCGCAGGCGGCCGACGTCAGCGCGCTCGAGGCGCGGCTGGCGGAGGCGGGCAGGTCCTGGCTGGACGGCCTGCGCGACACGCTCGACGGGCGCTTCGGGGCGGAGCGGGGCGACGCGCTGTTCCGCCGCTTCGGCCAGGCTCTCCCGGCGTCGTACCGCGAGGCGCATCCGGCAGCGCGCGCCGCCGACGACATCGCCGCCCTCGAAACGGTGCGCGAGACGCGGACGCTCGCCGTCCGCCTGCGCGCGCCTGAGGACGGCGCCCGGCGCATGGACCTCGCTGTCGTGGCGCCCGACGAGCCGCTGCCGCTCTTCGCCATCCTCCCGGTGCTCGAGCACATGGGACTGAAGGTGATCGGCGAGGAGCCGACGATCCTGCAGGCGCGCCGGCAGCCCGGCGAGAAGGACCTCCCCGACGACCGCTCGCGCTTCAGCGTCCAGCACTTCTCCGTCGAGCCGGCCGAGAGCGGGCCCTTCAACGTCGCGGCGGCCCATGCGGCCTTCGAGGATGCGGTTGTCCGCGTGTGGCGCGGCCAGATGGAGGATGACGGCTTCAACGCGCTGGTCCTGCGTGCCGGGCTCGAGTGGCGCGCCGTCACGCTGCTGCGCGCGGTCGCCAAGTACTTGCGCCAAGCGGCGATCCCGTTCCCGCAGGAGACGATGGAGCGGGCTCTGCTGCGCAACATCGACGTGACCCGAGCGCTCGTCTCGCTCTTCAACGCGCGCTTCGACCCGGCCGGCGGATCCGGCCGCGAGAAGGCGGTCGCCGAGTCGCGCCGTCTCCTCGCCCAGGGCTTGGAGCAGGTCGCCGCAGCGGACGACGACCGGATCCTCAGGCGGTACGCGAACGTTCTGGACGCGATGACGCGGACAAACTTCTACCAGCGCCAGGACGGCGGCCCGAAGCCGCACCTCTCCTTCAAGCTGGACAGCGCGGCGCTCGACGACCTGCCGAAGCCGCGCCCCTGGCGCGAGATCTTCGTCTATGCGCCGTCGGTCGAGGGCGTCCACCTGCGCGGCGGCCGCGTCGCGCGGGGCGGCCTGCGCTGGTCCGACCGGCGCGAGGACTTCCGCACCGAGGTGCTCGGCCTGATGAAGGCGCAGATGGTGAAGAACGCCGTCATCGTCCCGGTCGGCTCGAAGGGCGGCTTCGTCGTCAAGCGCCCGCCTCCCGCCGCGGCGGGGCGCGACGCCGCGCTCGCCGAGGGCATCGCCTGCTACCGCACCTTCCTGCGCGGCCTCCTCGACGTCACGGACAACCGCGTCGGC
>JAEULF010000367.1 GCA_016793965.1 Alphaproteobacteria bacterium
GGATCGGGAGCTGCGTCTCGCTCATACGTGGTCGCCCCGGAAGGTCTCGAGGAAGTGGACGTCGAGGCTGTCGAAGCGCTCGCGGATGCGGAAGAAGAACATCCCGAAGATGAAGAACGCCGCCATCACCGAGAGGGCGACCGAGAGCTCGACGACGAGCGGCATGCCGGCGGCGCCGACGGCGGCGAGCATCAGGCCGTTCTCCAGCGCCATGAAGCCGATCACCTGGCTGACGGCGTTGCGCCGCGTGATCATCATCAGGAGGCCGAGCATGATCACGGCGAGCGCGATCGTCAGGCTCTCGAGCGGCAGGATCTGGGCCAGCGTCTCGCCGCGGCCCGGAGTCGCGGCGTGGAACGGGAGCACGAGCAGGATGGAGAGGCCGACCAGCGCCACGCCGATCAGCATGGTGCTGACGACCCCGATCACGGTCTCGACCGAGCGGTGGATCTCGAGCTGGCGGACGATGCGCGAGAGCGCGAGCGGCACGCCGATGCCCTTGACGACGAGCGCGATCGCCGCGGTCACGTAGAGCTGCGGCGCGCCCTGCACGTATCCCTGCCAGGCGGCGGCGGCCGTCAGCGCCAGCGCGTGCAGCGTGAACAGCGTGACCAGCGATCCCAGGCGCCGCTGGTAGAGCAGGCCGAAGGAGAGCAGCAGGATCAGCGCGGCCAGGAAATGCGCCGCGTCGTACTCGATGGTGGCGAACAGGCCCTGCGGGCTCATGGCGCTTCAGAACCCCTTCGTCATGTAGAGCAGGATCATCGCCAGCAGCCCCAGCAGCAGCGCCACGCCCAGGAACTCAGGCACGCGGAACACCCGCATCTTGGCGATCGAGGTCTCGAACAGCGAGAGCAGCGCCGCGCCGACGACCATCTTGCCGGCGAAGGCGGCGATGCCGATGCCGATGCTCCCGGCCGACCCGCCACCCGCCGCTCCGCTCGGCGGCGCCATGCCCCAGGGGGCGAACAGAGCGGCGATGAGCGCCAGGTAGACCGCCAGCTTGAGCATCGCCGCGGCCTCGATCAGCGCGAGATGGCGGCCCGCGTACTCCAGCACCATGGCCTCGTGCACCATGGTCAGCTCGAGATGCGTCGCCGGGTTGTCCACGGGGATGCGGGCGTTCTCCGCCAGGGCGACGATGACGAGCGCCACCAGCGCCAGGGCCAGCGAGACGCGCACGCCGGCGGCGCCGGACAGGCCGAACTCCGAGATGGCGGGGAGCGACGTCGTGCCGACGAGCAGCGCCCAGGTGAAGACGACGAGCAGCATGGCCGGCTCGGCGACGACGGCGATCATGATCTCGCGGCTCGTGCCGATGCCGCCGAAGCTCGTGCCGGCATCGAGGCCGGCCAGAGCCAGCGCGAAGCGCCCGACGCCGAGCAGCCCGATCACGGCGATGATGTCCGCCGTCGGGCGCAGCGCCATCTCGGTGGTGAAGCTCGGCACGAGCGCCGCCGCCGCGGCGATCGCGGCGAGCACGACCGTCGGCGCCGCGCGCAGCAGCGGCGAGGCCGTGTCGGCGACGATCGCCTCCTTCTGCAGGAGGCGGCGCAGGTCGCGATAGGGCTGCAGCAGCGGCGGCCCGCGCCGCCCGAGCAGCCTTGCCCGCACGGTCCGCGCGACGCCGGCCAGCAAGGGCGCGATCGCCAGCATCAGGGCGACGTGCAGCGCCTGCCAGAGGATCGCGGCGGTCATCCCTGCCACCGCGTCAGCACGACATAGAGCAGCATGGCGACCGCCGTCGCGAACGTCATGGAGAGGTAGTGCCTGATCGAGAGCGCGCGCAGCGGGTCGAAGAGCGCGGTCAGCCGCTCCACCGCGCGCTCGATCCGTCCGAACAGCAGCGACCAGGCCGGGTCGACGAGGCTTGTCTCGATCTTGGCGGCGCGCCGCTCGCCGGGCTCCGGCATGTCGACGCTCTCCCGCGCGCGCATCGGCAGGGTGGCGAGCACGCGGCGCAGCGGCTGGGCGATGCTCGCCGCCGAGTACTGCGCCGGCGCTCCGGGATAGGGCGGCGCGGCGTTCGGGAAGCCGCAGTCCCAGGTCGGCGCTCGGCGCAGCGCCGTATTGCCGGACCGGCGCAGGGCGACGGTGATCGCGGCTGCCAAGCCGAGGAGGAGTGCTGCGACGGCGAGCCCGCCGTAGCCGGACGCAGCGGCGGTCGACGGCGTGGCGAGCAGCCAGGGGTCGACCAGCGGCGCCAGCGCCGCCGGGCTGCCGCCCGTGACCGCGGTGGCCACCGGCGCGACCAGCCGCAAGGCCAGCGCCGGGACGACGCCAAGCGCCACGCAGGCGGCCGCCGGGATCGCGATCGCCGCGACAACCGCGGGGCCCGGGTCTTGCGCCGCCGCCGCGGCGGGGCTGCGCGCGCGGCCGAGGAAAGCCGAGCCGAAGGCCTTGACCATCGCCGCCGCGGCGAGCGCGGCAGCGAGCGCGAGCAGCGCGCCGACCGCTGGGATCAGCATCTTGAGCAGCGGTTCCGGCAGCGCGATGCCGCCGATGACGCTGCGGAACAGAAGCCACTCCGACGCGAAGCCGTTGAGCGGCGGCAGCGCAGCGATCGCGCCGCAGCCGACGAGCGCCGCGGCCGCCGTCACGGGCATCCGATGGATCAAGCCGCCGAGGCGCTCGAGGTCGCGCTGCCCGGTCGCGTCGAGGATCGCGCCGGCGGCCAGGAAGAGCAGCGTCTTGAACAGGGCGTGGTTGAGGGCGTGGAACAATGCGGCCGTCAGCGCGAGCGCCGCCGCGTCGGGCAGCTTCGCCGCGCGGAAGGCGATCGCCAGGCCGAGGCCCACGGCGATGACGCCGATGTTCTCTATGGTCGAGTAGGCCAGCAGCTTCTTGAGGTCGCGCTGCAGCACCGCGTGCAGGACCCCGAGCACGGCGGTCAGGCCGCCGGCCAGCATGAGCGTGGCCGCCAAGCCCCAAGGCAGCGCCATCGGCGCGCCCGGGATGCCGTCGATCAGGTCGAACAGGATGCGGACCAGCCCATAGACCGCAACCTTGGTCATGGCGCCGCTCATCAGCGCGGAGACGTGGCTCGGCGCCGCGGGATGGGCGAGCGGCAGCCAGACATGCAACGGCGCCAGGCCGGCCTTCGAGCCGCAGCCGACGAGCACGAGGACGCCGGCGAGGCCGGTCACGAGCGCCGAGGGCGGGGCCGAGCGGATGGCGTCGAACCCGTAGTTCGCGAGCCCGGTCTCGCCTTCCGGGCCGATCGTCGTCGTGCCTGCCACCATCAGCCCGAAGGCGAGCAGAAGGCAGGTCGTGCCGAAAGCCGCCATCGCCAGATACACCAGCGCGGCGCGGCGCACCTCGGCTTCCTGGCCGGCCTGACGGTGGTTGGCGAGCACGAGCAGCCAGGAGAGCAGCGACATCGCCTCCCAGCTCACCAGGAAGGCGAAGGCGTCGTCCGCGAGCAGGACGAGAACCATCGCGGCCAGGAAGGCCGGGAAGAACGGCAGGAGGCGCGGCACCGGATCGGATCCGGCCGCCGGCGCCGCATCGACGCCGCGTGCGCCCGGCCCGCCGCGACCGGCCGGCGGCGCGTGGCCGTGCGTCGCGCCGGGTCGGTCGTGCCCGAGCCCGTAGAGGCTGGCCAGCGCGCCGCCGACCGCGACGACCAGCAAGAACAGCGCCGCGAGCCCGTCGAGCCGCAGGTGCATCTGGATCCAGGGCAGCCCGATCGGGAGCGAGGCTGTCGCCGCCGGCGCGTCGGCGAGCAGCCGCACGATGGCCATCGCGCCGAATCCCAGCATGGCGCCGAGGCTCAGCCCGTGCACCGCGATCGCGCCGCCGCGCCGCCGGCCCCAGGCCGCCCCGATCGCGGCGGCGGCGGCAAGCGTGCCGAGGAATACGCCGATCAAGTCCCACATGCGGGTCGCGCGCCTCAGAGTTTGCGCCGCGGCGGCTCGCGCCATCGCGGAGGGAGCGGTCGCGGTTCGTGCCGTCGCGACAGGGGCGCGGCCGGGCCGCGCGCGAAGCCGCGGCGCGCGGCCGGCATGCCGTCAGCCGGACATGAAGGCATCCTGCGGTCACAGTAGCGACGTCGCGAATGGGCTGCCAGTGGCCGGACGCCTCGCGCGCGCGCACTTGACATGCCGGCGCGCATGCCTCACCGCGACCTGGGGCATGCCTAGCCTGCCGGGGGCAAGGGCCGATGCCCGATGCACGCGACGCAGGCGGAGGTTGGCAGTGACCGGCGGGATTGGAGAAAGGTCGCGGCGGGCAGCGTCCGGCGCCGAGGCAGGGCCGTCGGGCCGCCGGGACCCGGCCGATGTCGACTCGTCCGACCGAGCGCCCGCCGACGAGGATCGCGCCGATCGCGCCCCGGCGACCGTCGGGGCGGCGCTGTGCGCGGGCGCAGCGCGGCTCGCCGCCAGCGCGCGCTGGCAGCGCGGCGATCTCGACGCCGCCGACGCCAAGGGCGATGCGCGCGCGCTCCTGGCCGGGCTGCTCGGCGTCGAGCCGCGCGACCTGCCCGCCCGCGCGCGGGCGCCGCTGGGCCAAGCGGATGCCGGGCGGTTCATGGCTCTCGTGGCTGGGCGCTGCCAGGGCGCGCCGGTGTCGCGCCTCCTGGGGCAGCGCGGCTTCTGGACGCTCGATCTTGCCGTCGGCCCGGCGACGCTTGATCCCCGACCGGACAGCGAGACCCTGGTCGAGGCCGCCCTGGCCGCGCTGCCCGATCGCGCGGCGCCGCTGCGCGTGCTCGACCTCGGGACGGGGACAGGCTGCCTCCTGCTGGCGCTGCTCTCCGAGCGCCCTGCGGCTTCCGGTTGGGGGATCGACCTCGCCGCCGATGCCGTCGCCGTGGCGCGAGCGAACGCGCGCTCGCACGGCTTGGCCGCGCGCGCGCATTTCGCCCAGGGGGATTTCCGCCGGCCGGATCTCGGTCCGCCCGACGATCCGGCCTGGGACCTGGCGGCGCGCTTCGACGTCGTCCTCACCAATCCGCCCTACATCCCGAGCGGCGACATCGCGGGCCTTGCGCCGGAGGTCAGCGCCCATGATCCGCGCCTTGCGCTCGATGGCGGCGACGACGGGCTCGCTGCCTATCGCGCGCTCGCCTTGACGTTGCCCGCCGTGCTTGCGGATGCCGGTTGGGCCTTCATCGAGCTCGGCGACGGTCAGGCCGAGGCGGTGGCGGCGTGCATGGCGGCCGCAGGAATGCATGTCATCGGCACGAGACCTGATCTCGGCGCACGGCAGCGTTGCCTTCTCTTGCGAGCGCCAAGGGCGCGCTAGCGCGCTTGCGGCCAAGGCTTGCCCCATTCTGCGCCGGTCGCGCGAATCCCGTTGGAACTGGCCGCAAGTCTGTCTAATCTGCGCTGTGCGGAATCGACGTCGCTGGCGCCGGTACCGGAAGGGCCGGGCACCCGCAAGCGCCCGAGGGCGCCCGAGGGCGACGGACCCGCGGTTTCCAGATATTGCGGCGGCCGCCCCTGCCGGGCGAGCCAGCTGACCAGAGCGCCGTTCGGCCTTTTGCGAGGCCTGCTAGGACGCGGAGGCCTCTGGCGAGTCGAGGACGAGAAACAGCCGGCAGGACGAGCACAGAGCATAGCGGCCCGCGGGAAGGGCCAGGGGATCGGCGGCCGAGCATTCGGCGCCGCAACGCGGAGCGATGGGTGTGCCATGAGACAAGGGCAGGGGCCGCGCCGGGGTCGGGGGCGCAGCGGTGGCGGTGGTGGCGGCGGAGGTGGTGGTGGCGGCGGCGGCGGTGGCCGCGGCAAGAGCCAGGTGCCGCTCCGTCTGCAGACATTCGACAGCAACGGGCCTGACGTCCGCATCCGCGGCAACGCCTATCAGGTGTTCGAGAAGTACCAGGCGCTGGCGCGTGACGCGTGGTCGGCGGGCGACCGCGTGGCGGCCGAGAACTACTACCAGCACGCCGAGCACTACTTCCGGATCATCAACGCCGACCAGGCGCAGCAGGGCCAGCACATGCGCGGCAACGGCCGGCACATGCCGTCCAACGGCCAGGGCATGGATGGCGATTTCGACGGCATGGACGGCGAGATGGGCGGTCCGCAAGGCGGAGGCCACCCGGCTCCGGCGCAGGGCGGCCAGGGCGAGGCTCCCCAGGGAGCCGAGGCGCAAGCCTCGGCCTATGGCGGCTACGGCCAGGGGGCAGCGCCGGCCGGCCAGGGCAACAACGGCGCCCATGGCCAGTATGGTGCCCCGGCAGCTGCGCCCGCATCGGGCAACGCACCCGGCGGCGGGCAAGGCGGCGGAGATGGCAACCCGTCGGGTTCGGGCACCTAGCCTCTAGGGGCGCTCTTGGCGATGTCCGTGCGGATTCGGCCGTTCGCAGCGGCCGACGCCGCGGGGTTGCGCGCGCTGATCCTGCCGATCCAGCGTGACGAGTTCGCCGTCGCGATCACCTGGGAGCAGCAGCCGGACCTGCACGACGTCGACGCATTCTATCGCGGCGGCGCCGGCGAGTTCTGGGTGGCCGAGAGCGCCGGTGCCGTCGTCGGCAGCGTCGCGTTGAAGGACATCGGCGGCGGGCTCGGCGCCTTGCGAAAGATGTTCGTGCGCGCCGACCACCGCGGCCATGCCGCAGGCGTGGCGCAACGCCTGCTCGACACGCTGGTCGCGCATGCCCGCGCCCGCGGCATCGCGGCGATCGTGCTCGGCACGACCGCGCAGTTCCTCGCCGCGCACCGGTTCTACGAGAAGAACGGATTCCGCGCGATCCCCCCTGAGGCGCTGCCGGCGTCGTTCCCGCGCATGGCCGTGGACACGCGCTTCTACCGCCGCGACCTCTGACCTCTGGTCATTGTACGGCGACGGCGGCGCCCGCCGCGATCTCGCCGCCGACGGAGACCTTGGCGAACACCCCCATGTCGCAGTGGCCGAAGGCCTGCGACAGCAGGCGCGGCAGCGCCAGGTCGCGGGCCCCGGCGCCCGGCGACCCGGACGGAACCACGTCGATCGCTGCGCAGCGACCGATGCGCTCGATCACCGTCAGCCGCGCCGCGCCGATCTCCAACACGCGGTCGATCCAGCCATGCTCCGCCCAGGGGGGCAGGCCGTCCAGGTGCAGGTTGGCGCGAAAGCGCAGCGGATCGACCGGCGCGCGCGCGACGCGCTCCAGGTCGCGCACGCTCGCCAGGTTGAGGATCGAGAGCAGCGGCAGGTCCTGGTCGGCGAAGGGCGCGTCGGCCGACTCGGCCAGGCGGGGCTTCGCGCCAGGCGGCAGCGCGAGGAAAGCCTGGAAGAACTGCTCCAGCAGCCCGCGCCCGACCGGCGACGTGGCGTCGCCGCGCGCCACGGGCCTGCCGTCGCGCTCGATTGTCAGCATTCCCGTGCCGGCGTCGAAGCGCGCGGCGAGCTGTGCCAGCCGCTCCTCCTTGACGAGCGCGAAGCAGTGGCGCTTCGGCAGCCAAGCCGGCGCCAGCGGATCGAACGGCGCTCCCGGCCGCAGCAGAGCGAAGCGCCGGTCGCCGGGCATGGCCGCGCCGGGCGCCAGCACGGCGCGCTCCAGGCGCTCGGCGGTCAGCGACTTCACGGGGTAGCGATGGATTGCGGCGATCGATCCCGTGCCGCCGGGTCGCGCGTTTGCGGTGTCGAGCGCCATGCTCTAGCCTCGGACGATTGGTGCAGCGATCGGGTCTGCGGCGACCGAGATAGCGCATCGTCCACGGGAGGGCCACCGATGCCGATCATGCGGTTAGCAGTCGTCCGGCCGGCGCTCGTCGCCTGCGTCGCCTTGCTCTTGTCCGCCTGCGGCGGAGCGAGCTTCAGCAAGGACGAGCTCGGGTTGACGCCCTGGAGCCCGGCCGCCATGACGGCGCGCGACCAGGTCGACCGATCGCCGCTGCGCCGGCTGATCGCTCTGGGGACCGTGACGTTCGCGCTCGACGGCTCCGATAGCAAATCGGGCGCTGACACGCTGCGCGAAGGGATCACCACCCAGCTGCAGAATTTCTCGCTCCTGAGCCCCAGCGAGTCAGAGGCGCGCTTCAGCCTTGCCGCCGACTTCCGCGCCGGCGACGCCCCGAAGGTCGGGCGCGACGACGGCCTCGCGCGGGGTCGCTACGTCCTGTCCGAGCGTGCGACGGGGCGGCGCGTCTGGGAGAACACGCAGGAGACCCGCTATCGGAGCGGCGGTATGGGCTCCTACCTCGCGGCGAACATCCTCATGGCCATCCTCCTTGGCGGCCCGGCGGCCGGGCATGGGCAGCCGGACAGCGGCACGATGGCGCCGGCCTTGGGTCAGAACGTCCGTCTGGCCGTGGCCGCGCTTTCCGGCGACGCCGCCGTGATCGCGGCGGCGGCGAGCGAGGCTGGCGGCGCCAAGGTCGTGCCGAAATGAACGGCACACGGGCGACGGTGCGCTGGGCTTCGCCGTCGCGCGCGTCCTGCTGCCGTCAGCTTCCGCCGCTCCCCGTGCCGTAAGAGCAGCCGAAGCCGCCGCGCTCGACCCGCTCGTAGCCGGCTGCGACGGTGCTGAACGGCGGCGGACTTCCCGCGGCCAGCGGCCCGACGAAGGCATCGCGGACCGTGACCGGGACGCTGTTCGGTTTTGCTTGTTGCAAGCGCGCGTAGGGCGCCGGCGTGCATGCCCGGGCCGGCAGGTCCGCTTCGCAGGCCTTGAGGGAATAGTAGACTTGACGGAATTGCGGCCGGCAATCGCGCGTCGCCTCATAGCCCCACATGCCGACGAGGACGACGGCGGCGGAGACCCCGGCGGCCGTGCCCCAGTGCTCGGCGAGGAACGCGCGCATGCGGCCGTCGCTGGTTCGCTTGCGCGCTGGCCCAGGCCCGCCTCTCCCGACGGGATCGCCCATCGCTCTGCCCTCCTGTCAGCCGCCAGACGCGAAGCTTCGGCCGGAGGAGCCAAAGCCGCCGCGCATGACCGTTCCGATCGACGAGCCGTCGCGGCGATCGCTCCAATCCCCGCCGATGCGCGGACCGTAGGCGTAACCCGAGGCATGCGGCTCGCAGCCGCTCGATTGCCCGCGGTTCGCATCGACGCATTCCCAATAGCTGCGATAAAGCTTTCGGCCGTCGGTCGGCCATGCCGCCACGACGCTGACGCCTGCGACGGCAGCGACCGCCGCGGCCAAGGCTATGGCGCCGCCGACGCGCCGCGCGCGCTTGGGCGGCTCGCCCGACGGCACCTCGGGCAGCGGCCGCGCAGCTTGCTGGTTGCGCGCGCCGCCTGCTGCGCCGAGACCTGCCGCGCCGACGCTCGCCTTGCCGACGCCCGTGCGGCGGGTGCTGGAGTACTGGCGCGCGGCGCCGAGATGATCGCGATCCGACATGGACTCCTCCTGTCGATGAAGCCTTGAAAGATGCGTTGCCTGGGCAAGCCCAGGCGGTAACGCGGCTCAATCGCGCGCAGGTGGGTCGTTGGCGGTTGGAATCTCGCAGAGGCGCTGCTGGCGGCGCCCGACTTCCCAGCCGTTGAGCATGGGGGTCCGCCGGGGCCGGCGCGTGGCGAAAACGCTTAAATGAGCGTAGGTCATGGCGGTCGCCGCGCCAGGGAGGACCTTCGGACGCCATCGGGCGGCCTTGCGGCGTCTGGCGTGACGCGTGGAAGATACATTGTCCCTCCACGGACCCGCCGCCACCGCTTGACCGTGCGTTGCACAAGGACCATGGCGGCTGCTGCGCTGCAGCGGGCTTGCGTCCCCTGGGGCAAAAGCCCATTTGCTAGACAATCGGAGGGGGCGCCTCGGCGAGGGCCCCGGTCGCGCTTGCCTGCTTGCTTCGGGGGGCGCCGGAACGGAGATCGACGATCATGGAGCTCGAGAAATTCACCGAGCGTGCGCGCGGATTCATCCAGGCGGCGCAGAGCTTGGCGTTGCGCAGCAACCACCAGCGGCTGACGCCCGAGCATATCCTCAAGGTCCTGCTCGACGATTCCGAGGGCATGGCGGCCGAGCTGATCAAGGCGGCCGGCGGCAAGCCGCAGAAGGCGCTGGAGGACGTCGAGTACGAGCTGAAGCGCATCCCGAAGGTCGAGGGCGCGTCCGGCGGCCTCTACCTCGACGCCGAGACGGCCAAGGTTTTCCATGCCGCCGAGCTGCTGGCCGGCAAGAACGGCGACAGCTTCGTCTCCGCCGAGGTTCTGCTGCTCGCGCTCGCCATGGCGGAGAAGTCCGCTGCCGCCCGCTCGCTGAAGGCCGCCGGCGCGACGCCGCAGAAGCTCGACGCCGCGATCAAGGACATGCGCAAGGGCCGCAAGGCGCAGTCGTCGTCGGCCGAGAGCGGCTACGACGCGCTGAAGAAGTACGCGCGCGACCTGACCGAGGCGGCGCGGGACGGCAAGCTCGACCCGGTGATCGGCCGCGACGAGGAGATCCGCCGCACCGTCCAGGTGCTCGCGCGCCGCACCAAGAACAACCCCGTGCTGATCGGCGAGCCCGGCGT
>JAEULF010000376.1 GCA_016793965.1 Alphaproteobacteria bacterium
GGCGGTCTCGGCACGCTCGACGAGCTGTTCGAGATCCTGACCTGGCGCCAGCTGCGCCAGCACGACAAGCCGATCGTCGTGGTGAACGTCGCGGGCTACTGGGACGCGCTGGGCGCCCTGCTCGACCGCATGATCTCCGAATCCTACGTCCCTGAGTCCAATCGCCGCCTGCTGAAGGTCGTCGCGACGCCCGAAGCCGCCATCGAGGCCCTCCGGGCGGTGCCACCGCCGGAAGTGGCCGCGGATACGCGGCACCTCTGACCTTGACCTCGGACCATGCACCGGCCTTGGGAGAGGTGGCACCGAGCGCTCCGGTGCGCTACGGTGGGGCAGGACGGTGGACGTCCTCCCCTCGCCTCAGAGTGACCGGCATGCGCGCAGCTTTCCTCGTCCTGGCCCTCGCCCTCGGCCTCGTCGTCTTCGGGACGGCGCAGGCCGTTGCCCAAGCCGCGGGCAACGACGCCCTCTCCCGTTTCGACGCGGAGTTGAAGCGCCTGAATGCCGAGGCCAAGCGCAACCGAGATGCCTTCATCGCCGAAGGCGAGGCCGAGCGCGCAGGCAAGGCGCCGCGCTCGGGCGAGGCCCCGCTCGACACCTCGGGCGCCGACCTGCAGCCGCTGTACGGGCCGGAAAGCGACTGGGTGGAGCGCACCCATACGATCCGCGAGGTCAAGATCCCGGAGACCGATTGCCGCTACCGCCGCTTCTCCGGCCAGGGCGACGGCGACGACTACCTGCGGGTCGAGGACCGTTACCTGAGCTGCCCCGTGTTCAAGTTCGAGCTCGAGGGCCCCGCGCGCGAGCCGCCTGCCGGCGGTGCCGCCGCGCGCGCGAAGCAGTGAGTCCCAGCCACTCTCCCGGCCTGCCAACAGGGCCAGATCCGGCGGGCTAGGCCCGCCCCTCCGTTGAAATCCCCGGATGCCTCGGATAATGGAGGCGCCGACCCGGGCGGCAGCGGCATGCCGGCCCGGGAAGCAGGACTTTTCCGCCCGGCCCTCGACAGAAACGGCAGCCCCTCCCATGAAAACCACCCAGCGCGTCCGCAAGATCCTCGCCGCCTACGAGAGCGACAACCCAGGCACCAAAGCGAACCTCGCCCGCATCCTGATGGCCGGCCGCCTGGGCGGGACGGGCAAGATGGTGATCCTGCCGGTCGACCAGGGCTTCGAGCATGGCTCCGTGCGCAGCTTCGCACCGAACCCGCCGGCCTATGACCCGCACTATCACTTCCAGCTGGCGATCGACGCCGGGTTGAACGCCTACGCCGCCCCCCTCGGCATGATCGAGGCCGGCGCCGACACCTTCGCCGGCCAGATCCCGACCATCCTCAAGGTCAACAGCGCGAACAGCCTGTCCACCAACAAGGACCAGGCCGTGACCGGCAGCGTCAAGGACGCGCTGCGGCTCGGCTGCGCCGCCATCGGGTTCACCATCTATCCGGGGTCCGAGGACCAGTACGCGATGATGGAGGAGATCCGCGAGATGGCCGCCGAGGCGAAGGCGAGCGGGCTCGCCGTCGTCATGTGGTCCTATCCGCGCGGCGGCAAGCTGACGAAGGACGGCGAGACCGCGATCGACGTCACCGCCTATGCCGCGCACATGGCGGCCCTGCTCGGCGCCCACATCATCAAGGTCAAGCCGCCGACGCCGTTCCTGGAGCAGGACGAGGCGAAGAAGGTCTATCAGGCGCAGAAGATCGATGTGGCGACGCTCACCGCGCGCATCGCCCATATCGTGCAGTCCTGCTTCGCCGGCCGGCGCATCGTCGTGTTCAGCGGCGGCGCCTCGAAGGGCGAGGACTCGATCACCGACGAGGCGCGCGCCATCCGCGACGGCGGCGGCAACGGCTCGATCATCGGCCGCAACAGTTTCCAGCGCCCGCGCGAGGACGCGCTCAAGCTGCTCGACCGGCTGGTGAAGATCTACCAGGGGAAGGAATGAGCGCTGGCGGCATCGCGCAGCTCGCCGGGCAATGAATGACCAACCGCTGCCGCCTCTACCTGATCACGCCACAGGCGCTCGACCCTGTCGCATTCGCTGATCCGTTGGCTGCAGCGCTAGATGCCGGCGACGTGGCGGTGGTGCAGCTCCGCCTCAAGGGCGCCGATGACGACGCGATCCGGCGCGCGGTCGATGTGCTGCGCCCGATCGCGCAGCGGCGCGACGTCGCTTTCCTGCTCAACGACCGGCCGGACCTGGCGGCGGCGACCGGTTGCGACGGCGTGCATGTCGGGCAGGAGGATGCGTCCTATGCGCTGGCGCGCCGGCTGGTCGGGGACGATGCCATCGTCGGCGTGACCTGCCATGACTCGCGCCATCTGGCGATGGAAGCGGCCGAGCAGGGCGCCGACTATGTCGCCTTCGGCGCCTTTTTCCCGACCGCGACGAAGGAGGCCAAGACGCGCGCAGCGCCGGAGATCCTCGCCTGGTGGAGCGGGCTGATGGAGGTCCCCTGCGTCGCCATCGGCGGCATCACGGCGGAGAACGCAGCACCGCTCGTGGCGGCGGGGGCTGACTTCCTCGCCGTCTCGGCCGGGGTCTGGCAGCACCCGGACGGGCCTGCCGCCGCCGTCACCGCGTTCGCGGCAATCCTGGCGGCGTCGGGCCCGGCGGCGGAGGCGGCCCTCCCGCGCCCGGCGCGATCCCCTCGAACGCCGCCAGATTCGCCCGATAGGCATCGAGCGCCGCCGGGAAGCCGGCGAGGGGGAACTCGGCCACCACGCGCTGGCCGTTCGCCACGCTGAAGCCGAGCCGCGCGACCTTGCCGTTGTTGAAGGCGCCGATCAGCCAGCCGGCATCGTCTCCCTGGAACACGACCACGCGGCCGATGTCGGGAACGCGCTCGACCGCCAGGTCGCCGTCGATCTCGATGCGCAGCGGCAGCGGGCCGTAGCGATCGCGGTCGAGCGCCACCGCCACCGTCGCTGGCCCGGCCGGCGGCACCTCGACGGAGAGACCGAAGGGCTTGTCGTCGGTCGCGGTGCCGGACGCCGTCAGCGTGCAGCGCGCGAAACCGGCGGCGATGCTGGCGGGGTGGAGCAGCGCCAGCTCGCCGCGCCGCGCCGGCGGCGGCGGCGCGCGCATGCACTCGACCTTCCAGACGCCGTAGCTGCGCAAGAACAGCCGATCACCCGGCTGCTGTGCTGCAGCCGTGCCGACCAGCGCCGCAGCGCCGATGAGCCCGGTCAGGAATTGCCTGCACCATGTCAGGCAGGGATTGCCGCGCGGCAAGGCCGGCTCCGCTCGCATGCCTGGGGAGGAAAACGATGCCGGGTGAAGATAGCACGCCACCGCGTCGAGCGGACCCGACCCGCCGCCTCGGGATGCACGGCAAGATGCTGATAACCAAGGTTAATCGGCATTAACCTTAACGCAACCTGAATCGCCGACCCTGGGGTCAGGAATGCGTCCCCGAGTCGCGACTCGGCCAATCTTGCCGGCCCGCAGGCGGGTCCCTCGATTGCAGAGCCTGTGACGCAGGTACGCCATTCGGCCAGGCAGGCCGCAGCGCGTAGGGGAAAGACCATGGACATCCAAGACCGCTTGCGCTCGGCGCTCGCGAGCGCCGCCACCGACCTGACTCCGCAGCAATCCGGCGCCGGGCTCGACAACGGCGACAAGCCGAGCTTCGCCAACCTCATCGCCGGCCAGGCGACGAAGCATCTCCAGCCGACCGTCACCGTCGACCCGCCGGTGTTCGCGCCAACGAAGACCGGCGACGACAAGATCGGCAAGACGCAGCTGCCGATCTCCGAGCCGCCGATCGCCGGCGCAAAGGCCCAGACCGTGACGGTGCCGGTTCAGCGCACCGTGCTGCTCGGCGGCCTGCTCATCGTCGAGCATGGCCGCCCGGCCGAAGGCGCGCGCCGCGCCGCGGCCACTTACGACCTGGTGACACGGCAATCCGCCATCTGGGACAACGGCTACATGCCGTCCTGGAAGTCCGAATAGAAGCTCGTGCAGGGCCGTCAGGCCGGGAGCGCGTAGTCGACCGGCGTGGCGTGCCAGCCCTGGTCGTGCTTGCGCCAGTAGAGGTCCTTGAGCCGCAGCGACACCGGTCCCGGCCGGTCGTTGCCGAGGATCCGCCCGTCGATGCGGCTGACGGGCATGATGCCGCCGGCGGTGGTCGAGCAGAAGATCTCGTCCGCATCGCGCAGCTCCGCGGCCGTCATGCGCGACACGCGGGCGGGAACGCCGAGCTCGGCGCAGAGATCGAACACCGTCCGACGCGTGATTCCCTCCAGCGCGCCGCGGTCGGGCGACACCACCGTGCCGTCCACGACCGCGAATACGTTGAAGCCCGGGCCCTCCGTCACGTTGCCCTCGAGATCGAGGAGGACGCAGCTGTCGGCCCCGCTGTCCTCGACCTCGAACAGCGCCCGCACCATGTCGCCCCAGTGGTAGTTCTTGATCGTCGGGTCGATGCATGCCGACGGGATCTTCGGCGTCTTGGCGACGATCAGATGCGCGCCGCGCTCCTGCATCTCGGGCGGCATCACCCACACCCAGGGCACGGCATACGCGATGAACCGGTTGGTCGCGCGGCTCGGCAGCCGCGGGCCGGGCGGCAGGATGCCGCGGGTACAGACCATGGCGACGTATGAGTCGCGCAAGCCGGAGCGGCGCACGCAGCCCATCAGCACGTCCTTGATCCCCGCGGCGTCGAGCGGCAGCCGCATGCGCAGCCCCGCCATGCTCGCCTGGAAGCGCGCGACGTGCTCGTCGAGCCGGAAGAAGGCGCCCTTCCAGACGTGCACGACGTCATATGTGACGTCAGACTTAGTGAAGCCCCAATCGGTCACCGGCAAACGGCACTCGCCGATCGGCATGTAGGCGCCGTCCATGTAGGCGGCACCTTCGCTCCACGGCACCTTCACGCCCATCGCTCCGCCCCCTCAGAATGACGCGTCGCCGATCGCCAGAACGCTCTCGCCGCCGTGCTTGACCGTGTGCAGGAGCGCGCCGGTCTCCGGCAGCACGTGATGCGCATAGAAGCTGGCGCCGAGCTGCTTGCCGGCCTTGAAGGCGTCCGGCCAGTCCGCGCCGTTGGACGCAGCCGCCGCTGCGCGCGCCAGGAACCAGCCGCCGGCGACATGCCCGAAGAGCTTGAGATAGGGCGTGGCACCAGCCTGCGCGAGCTCGAGCTGCGCCGGGCCGGTCTTGAGCAGCCACTCCGTCGCCGCCGCCAAGTTCTCCATGCCGCGCCCGAGCGCCGCCCGCATGTCCGCAGGAGCGCCGTCCGGCACGGCCATCCGCGCGAGCACGCGCCGGGCCATGCCTCCGCCGTCGCGCAGCAGCTTGCGGCCGACGAGATCGAGCGCCTGGACGCCGTTCGTGCCCTCGTAGATCGGCGTGATGCGCGCGTCGCGGTAGTGCTGCGCCGCCCCGGTCTCCTCGACGAAGCCCATGCCTCCGAAGACCTGGATGCCGGTCGAAGCGATCTCGCAGCCGAGGTCGGTGCACCAGGCCTTGGCCACCGGTGTCAGCACCTCGACCTCTTCCGACGCGGCCCTGCGTTCAGCCAGGTCCTCGGCCTTCTTCGAGCGGTCGATCGCCGCGCCGACGGCGTAGACGAGGCCGCGCATCGCGTCGATCCGCGCCTTCATCGACAGCAGCATGCGACGGACGTCCGGGTGCTGCACGATCGGCGCGCCGGCGCCGCGCGGCCCGCGGCTCTGCACGCGCTGGAGCGCGTAGGCGCGCGCGCCTTGGTAGGCGCGCTCTGCGATCGCCAGGCCCTGGATGCCGACGCCAAGCCGCTCGGTGTTCATCATCGTGAACATATACTCAAGGCCGCGGTTCGCCTCGCCGACCAGGTAGCCCGTGGCGCCGCCGCCGTCGCCGTAGCTCATCACGCAGGTCGGGCTGGCGTTGATGCCGAGCTTGTGCTCCAGGCTGACGCAGCGCAGGTCGTTGCGCTGGCCGAGGCTGCCGTCGCTGCGCACCAGGAACTTCGGCACGATGAACAGCGAGATGCCCTTCGAGCCGGCCGGCGCGTCCGGCAAGCGCGCGAGCACCATGTGCACGATGTTCGGCGCCAGGTCGTGCTCGCCGTAGGTGATGTAGATCTTCTGCCCGGTGATGCGCCACGTGCCGTCGGGCCCGGGCACGGCGCGCGTCTTGACCGCGCCGAGATCCGTGCCGGCCTGCGGCTCCGTCAGGTTCATGGTCCCCGTCCAGTGGCCGGAGATCATCTGCGGCAGGTAGGTCGCCTTCTGCGCCGGCGAGCCGTGCGCCGACAGCAGCTCGACGGCACCTTGCGTCAGCAACGGGCAGAGCGCGAAGGACATGTTCGCCGCCTGCCACATCTCCTGCGTCGCGAAGCAGAGCAGCCAGGGCAGGCCCTGGCCGCCATGCTCGGGCTCGAAGGGCAGAGCGTTCCAGCCGCCGTCGCGGAAGGCGGCGTAGGCGTCGCGCCAGCCGGACGCCGTGCGCACCACGCCGTTCTCGACCTTGGCGCCCTCGATGTCTCCCGTGCGGTTCAGCGGTGCCAGGACCTCGTCCGAGAGCTTGGCCGAGCCGACGAGCGCGGCCTCGGCCAAGTCCCAGCTTGCCTCCTCGTAGCCCGGCAACGCCGCAACGGCGTCGTAGCCGGCGATCTCCTTCAGCATGAATCGGATGTCCAGGAGCGGCGCGGCGTAAGCGGTCATGAGGAGCTCCGGCGTGCGAGGGGCTGCGCGACGTGTACCGCGCCGGCGCCGTCGGCCTCAATAGATGCGAACGCCGCGCCGGCAGACATGGTCGAAGCGCCAGGCGAGGAGCGACGAGGCGATCGCGCAGGCGACGATGAGCGCCCAGTAGAGCCCATCGACGCCGCCGCCCCAGCGCCAGCCCAGGAAGTATCCCAGCGGAATGCCGACGATCAGGAACGCGAAGGCGAAGATCGCCATGGGAACCATCGTGTCCGCCGTGCCGCGCAGCGCTGCGGCCAGCACGCCCTGCATGCCGTCGAGCGGCGTCAGCAGGCACATCAGCCAGAGGGCAGAGGAGGCGACGGCGAGGACAGCTGCGTCGCGCGAATAGAGGCCGACCAGCTGCGCGCCGCCGGCCCAGGCTGCCGCCATGATGGCCAGCAGGAGCACGGCCGCTAGCCCGACGCCGACCCAGCCGGCACGGCGCAGCCCCGCCATGTCGCCGCGGCCGACCGCCTGCCCGCAGCGCACTGCCGTCGCCGTGCCCATGCCGATCGCCAGCATGAAGACGATGGCGTTGACATTCATGAGGATCTGGTAGCCGGCGAGCTGCGATGCGCCGATCCATCCGGCCATGGTCGACATGGCGGCGAAGCTGCCGCTCTCGAGCCCATTGGCGACGGCGAGCGGGACGCCGAGCGAGACAGCACGCTTCAAGTTCGCAGAATAGCCTGTCGCGCGGCGCAGGATGCCGTAGCGCTCGCGATCGACCCGCGAAGCGACCACCCAGCCGATCAATGCCACGGCCATGAACCAGCGCGCCACGCTCGTCGCCAGGTTGGCGCCTTCGGCGCCCATCGCCGGCAGGCCGAGCGCGCCGTAGATCAGGACGTAGCCCAGGCCGACATTGACCAGGTTGGCGAGGATGGTGACGACCATCCCCGGCCGCGCCCGTCCCGTGCCTTCGAGGTACAGAGTCGTCGCCAGGAACATCAGGAACGGCGCCATTCCGGGCGCGAACATCAGCATCGCCCGGCCGCCGCCAGCGGCCATGTCGGGCGTCTGGCCGAGCAGCAGCAGCAGCGGCTCGCCGGCGACCATGATCAGCGCGTAGATCAGGCCGACGACCAGGCCGAGCAGCAGCGAGGTCTGCCAGATCGCGCCGCAGGCCTCGTGCCGCCCGGCGCCGACAGCCTGGCTCACCAGGATGACCGTGCCCACCATGACGCCGATGCCGATCACCAGCATCAGCACCTGCGGGCTGAAGGCGAGCGCGAAATAGGCAAGCTCGCGCTCGCCGGCGTGCCCGACCATGATCGTGCTAGCGGTGGCGATCAGCAGCATGCCGACGCGATTGACGATGACGGGGAACGCCAGGCGCAGCGTCGCGCTCGCGGCCTGCGCGACAGTCTCCTGCTGCGGCCCGGCCGCGGTCATGGCGCGCGAGCCGCGCAGACCGCTCGCTGCCTCACAGCGCCTTCGCCTTGTCCCGCAGCACGTACTTCTGGACCTTGCCGGTGGACGTCTTCGGCAGCGGGCCGAACACCACCGTCTTCGGCACCTTGAAATGCGCCATGTTGGCGCGGCAGAAGGCGATGATATCCGCTTCCGTCGCGACGGCGTCCGGCTTCAGGGCGACGAAGGCGCAGGGCGTCTCGCCCCATCTTCCGTCCGGGCGCGCCACCACGGCAGCCTCGAGCACCGCCGGGTGGCGGTACAGCACGCCCTCGACCTCGATGGTCGAGATGTTCTCGCCGCCGGAGATGATGATGTCCTTCGAGCGGTCCTTGAGCTCGACGTAGCCGTCCGGGTGCGTAACGCCGAGATCGCCGGTATGGAACCACCCGCCGGCGAACGCCTTGTCGGTCGCTGTCGGGTTCTTGAGGTAGCCCTTCATGACGATGTTGCCGCGCATGAACACCTCGCCGATGGTGGCGCCGTCGGGCGGGGTTGGCACCATGGTCTCCGGGTGCAGGACGGCGAGGCCATCCAGGACGGGATAGCGCACGCCCTGGCGCGCCTTGAGCGCCGCCTGCTCTGCCGGCGGCTTCGCGTCCCATGCCGCATGCCAGTCGCAGACGACCGCCGGCCCGTAGACCTCCGTCAGGCCATAGACATGGGTGACACGGAAGCCCATCGCCTCCGTCGCCTCGAGCACGGCGGCCGGCGGCGCCGAGGCGGCCGTCATGATCTCGACCCGGCGCGGCAGCGCCCGGCGCGCCTCGGCGGGCGCGTTGACCAGCGCGTTCAGCACGATCGGCGCGCCGCACATATGCGTGACGCCGTGGTCGGCGATCGCGGCGAGGATGGCGCCAGCCTCGACCTTGCGCAGGCAGACATGGGTCCCTGCCAGCGCCGTGATGGTCCAGGGGAAGCACCAGCCGTTGCAGTGGAACATCGGCAAAGTCCAGAGATAGACCGGCTCCTCGCCCGGCAGGTTGCGCAGGCCCCAGACCATCACGTTGCCGATGGCGTTCAGGTAGGCGCCGCGATGATGGTAGACCACGCCCTTCGGGTCGCCCGTCGTGCCCGACGTGTAGTTGAGCGCGATGGCGTCCCACTCGTCGCGCGGCATGACGCCTGCGAAGTCCGGATCGCCGCCGGCGATGAAGGCCTCGTAGCTCATCTCGCCGAGCACCGGGCCGGGATTCGCGCAGAGCGGGTCCTCGACGTCGATCACCGCGATCGGCCGCCCGAGCCGCTTCAGGGCAGGGCCGATCACGCCGGCGAACTCGCGGTCGGTGATCAGCACCTTGGCCTCGCCGTGCCCGAGGATGAACGCGATGGTCTCCGCATCGAGCCGGACGTTGAGCGCATTCAGCACGGCGCCGGCGAGCGGCACGCCGAAATGGCACTCCAGCATCTCCGGCACGTTCGGCAGCATGGCGGCGACTGTGTCGCCGCGCCCGACGCCCGAGCGCACGAGCGCGGAGGCCAGCCGCCGGCATCGCGCCGCCGTCTCGCCCCAAGTGCGCTTGAGCCTGCCGTGGATGACCGCGGTGCGCTGCGGGTAGACCGCCGCCGTGCGCTCGAGGAAGCCGAGCGGCGTCAGCGGCGCGTG
>JAEULF010000388.1 GCA_016793965.1 Alphaproteobacteria bacterium
GTGGATCATGAACACCTTGTGCTCGTGGATCAGCTTCTTGACCGCGCCGATCGCGTCGGCCGGCTGGCACTTGTCGTCCTCGCGCACGTAGCGCAGCTTGCGGCCGTTGATGCCGCCGGCCTTGTTGACCTTGTCGTAGACGGCCTCGACGCCGTTGTAGATGGTCTTGCCGTTGTTGTAGAGCGGCCCGGTCAGCACGCCGAGCGCGCCGACCAGGATCTCGCTGTCCGTGACGCCGGGCGTCTGCGCGCCCGCCGCGCCGGCTCCCGTGAGCAATGCGGCCCCGACGGCCGTCGCCAGAATGCGCTTGCCGATCATCTCTACCCCTCCTCTGCCCGTTGCCACGGCCTGTCGCGCGTCAACGTCCCTTGAAGCGCGGCGGCCGCTTCTCCGCGAAGGCCTTGCGGCCCTCCTTGTAGTCCTCGCTCGCGATGGCGCGATCCATGGCCGCCAGGATCGACGCCTCCTCCTCTCGGTCCGCGGCGCGCAGGATCGCGCCGAGCACGACCTTGCAGCCCGCGATCGTCAGCGGCGCGTTGCCGCTCATGCGCGCGGCGAAAGCGCGCGCCGCATCGACGGCAGGCCCTTCGGTCAAGCGGTCGGCGAAGCCGATGCGCACCGCCTCGGCGGCGTCGAAGCGCTCGCCGGTGAAGAGGATCTCCTTGGCCTTGGTGATGCCGACCAGGGCCATCAGGTTGCGGCACTCGATCGTGTTGTAGACGAGACCCAGGCGCGCCGCCGGGATGCCGAAGGAGGCGCCGTCCCGCGCCACGCGGAAGTCGCAGCACTGCGCCAGGCCGAAGCCGCCGCCGACGCAGAAGCCCTCGATCGCCGCGATCGTCGCCTTGGGCGAGCCCTCGATGGCGCGGCTGCAGAAATCGACGACATGCTCGTAGTGCGTGGCCTGCTCGACGGTGTCGCGCACGAGGTGGAACTCGGAGATGTCCGCTCCGGAGCAGAAGCTGCCGCCAGCTCCGGTCAGGATGATGACGCGCACCGCATCGTCGCGGCCGAGCTCTTCGAACGCCTCGCCGAGCCTCTGCCACATGGCAAGCGTCATGCAGTTCTTCTTGGCCGGCCGGTTGATCGTCACGACCGCAACCGCGGGATCGGCTCGATCGACCAGGATGTCCGTCGCCTGGAGGGGCGTGCCCTTGCTATGCTGCCCGGATTTGCCCGGCTGCGCTGCCGCACCCTGCGTCTTGGCCACGTCGCCCCGTCCTCCCGTCCGCTGCACTTGCCTCGCCTCGCCCCTGCTGTCCCGCACGGCTTCGCGCAGTGAACGACAGTTCAACGAAAGCAAGAGTTACGCAAGGCCCCGCCGTTATGCCATTGATATTATTTTGTTTTCGTCTTGACGCTTGATGAATTGTGACTCACTGTTCATATTTGTCAAGCAGAGAAGCCGGACGGCGCAGCATGCGCCGGCAAAGGCACCAGCGCCGCGGCAGCGCCAGCCGCGACGACGCAGATCGAGGGAGCGAGAGCCGCCATGCCATCCGCACTGGCCGGGCTGAGGGTCATCGACTTTACGTCGCATCTCTCCGGCCCGTTCTGCGCCCAGATCCTCGCCGATCAGGGGGCTGAGGTCATCAAGGTGGAGCGCAAGGGCGTGGGCGACGATGCCCGCAAGATGCCGCCGCACGTCAACGGCGAAGGCGGCGTGTTCATGCAGCTCAACCGCAACAAGCGCAGCTTCGCCGTCGATCTGAAGTCGCCCAAGGAGGTCGCGAACGTCCTGAAGCTGCTCGACGGCGCCGACGTGCTGGTCGAGAACTTCAGGCCCGGCACCATGGAGCGCCTGGGACTCGGCTGGAAGCAATTGTCCGCGCGCAACCCGCGCTTGATCTACTGCTCGATCTCCGGCTTCGGGCAGACCGGCCCTTACAGCGACCGCGGCGGCTTCGACCTGATGGCGCAGGCGATGTCGGGACTGATGTCGGTCTGCGGCCCGGCGGACGGACCGCCGCACCGGCTGCCCGTGCCGATCACCGACCTCTGCGGCGGCATGTTCGCGGCGATCGGAGTCCTGACGGCGCTTGCCGCGCGCGAGCGCACGGGGCGCGGCCAGCTCGTCGACACCTCGCTCTACGAGGCGGGCCTCGCTTTCGCCGTGTACGAGGCGGCCGGCTACTTCCACAGCGGCCAGCCGCCGAAGCGGCTGGGTCAGGCGCATCGCGGCTCGGCGCCCTACCAGGTCTTCGAGACCAAGGACGGCTGGGTCACCTGCGGCGCGGCGACGCAAGCCATGTGGGAGCGGTTGTGCGACATCCTGTCCGCGCCGCAGCTCAAGGCCGATCCGCGCTTCGTCGAGGTGCCGCTGCGCGTCGTCAATCACGTCGCCCTGGCCGACGCGCTGGCGCCCTACTTCCGCCAGCGCAAGACCGCGGAGTGGGAGAAAGCCCTGCTCGACGAGGGCATTCCGGTCGGGCCGGTGCGGACCTATGATCAGGTTCTGGAGAACGAGCACACGCTGGCGCGCAAGATGGTCCTGCCGATCGAGCATCCGAAAGCCGGCAAGAGCCGCATCCTCGGCATCCCGATCAAGCTCTCGGCGACGCCAGGCGCGATCCGGCGCCCGGCGCCTGTCCTCGGCGAGCACACGGACGAGATCCTGGCCGAGCTCGCTGCGGCTGCTCCGAAGCGTCTCGGCCCGCAGGCGCCCAGCGCAAAGGGCAAGGAAGCACTTGTTCCGACTCGGCCCAAGGCAGCCGGCGGCAAGACGGCGCCGAAGCGCGGAGCCAAGCAAGCGCGGCCGGCCGTCGGGAGCAAGAGCAAGCGCGCTCCGGGTCGGAAGCCGGCGCCCAAGGCAACGGCGAAGCCGGCGGCGAAGCGGGCGAAGCCGGCCGCCGCCGGGCCGCGCAAGGGACGTGGTTGATGGGACGGCCCGCGCGCGCAACCCCCAAGGCGACCCCAAAGGCAGCGGAAAGGGCGGCCGGCAAGCCACGCCTGCCGCGCCGCGGCACGCCGCGCGCCGTGCGCACGGAGATGACCCGCGCTGCGCTGTTCGACGCGGCGGCCCGGGTGGTCGGCAAGCACGGCTATGCCGGCGCCTCGGTGGCCCGCATCACGCGCGAGGCCGGGGTCGCCCAAGGCACGTTCTACAACTACTTCACCACGCGCCAGGACCTCCTGGACCAGCTCCTGCCTGCCCTCGGCGCCGACATGCTCGGCTTCATCCACGAGCGGGTGCGCGGGATCGTCGACCCGCTGTCGCGCGAGGAGGCGCAGTTCCGTGCCTTCTTCGATTTCCTCGTCGGCTATCCGCAGTTCTACCGGATCCTGCACGAGGCCGAGCAGTTCGCGCCGAAGGCGCACGCCCAGCACTTCGCCAACATCGAGCAGGGCTACGTGCGCTCGCTGAAGCGCCAGCGCGGCCAAGGGGATGTCCCGGACTACTCCGACGCCGACCTGCAGGCGATCTCCTACGTGCTGATGGCGGCGCGCGACTATCTCGGCGTGCGCTACGCCTACCGCAACGGGCGCGTCCAGCCGATCCCGGAATGGGTGGTCGCCGCCTACATGAAGCTCGTGCGCCACGGCCTCTACGGGCGCGAGGCCGCCCGCACGCGCGCTGCGGTGCCGGCCGACGGCAACGTCTCCGTGCTGCCCCGCCGGCGCTCGCGCCGATGAAGCAGGGTCCCGCCGTGCCGTCGCGCGCCCGCAGCAACGGACTGCCCGCGAGAGAGCTGCGCGCGCTCTACGGCCGCATGCTGCTGATCCGGCGCGTCGAGGAGCAGCTCGGCCGGCTCTTCGCCGACGGCGAGATCCCGGGCTTCATCCACCTCTCGATCGGCCAGGAAGCGGTGGCCGCCGGCGTCGGCGCGGCGCTGGAGCCGCGCGACACCGCGGCATCGACCCATCGCGGCCACGGCCACGCCATCGCCAAGGGCGTCGATCTCGACCGATTCTTCCTCGAGCTGCTCGGCAAGCAGGACGGCTTGTGCCGCGGCCGCGGCGGCTCGATGCATGTCGCCGACCTGTCGATCGGCATGCTCGGCGCCAATGGCATCGTCGGCGCCGGCCTGCCGATCGCCGTCGGCAGCGCGATCGCCCACCAGGTTCGCAAGACCGGTGCCGTCGCCGTCGCGTTCTTCGGCGACGGCGCGCTCGCCGAGGGCGCGGTGCATGAGAGCCTCAACCTCGCCGCCCTCTGGAAGCTGCCCTTCCTGGCGGTGTGCGAGAACAATGGCTGGGGCGAGTTCTCGCCGACCGACCGCCAGCTCGCCGCCACGCTCGAAGGGCTCGCCGCCGCCTACAATCTCCCTTGGACGGACGTCGACGGCAACGACGTGGAAGCCGTGACGCTCGCCGCCCGGCACGTCGTCGCCGAGGCGCGCGCCGGCAGGCCCCAGGTTCTGGAGTGCCGCACCACGCGCGTGCGCGGTCATTTCGAGGGCGACCCCCAGAAGTACCGCTCGACGGAGGAGGCGTCGGCCATGGCAGCGCGCGACCCGCTCGCGATCGCCGTCAAGGCGCTCGCGGCGCTGGGCGTGGGCGAGGCGTCGCTGCAGCCTGAAGCCGCGGAGATCGACGCCCGCATCGCGGCAGCGGTGGCGCGCGCGCGCGCCGGCGCCTTGCCCGGCATGGCGCAGGCGCGCGCCGGCGTCTACGCCTGAGGCAGCCATGGCCGAGACTCGATTCGCCCGCGCCATCAACCAGGCCCTCGCCGACGCCATGGCGGCGGACGCGAGCGTGATCCTGCTGGGCGAGGACATCGCCGCCCCGGGCGGTCCCTTCAGCGTCACGCGCGGGCTGCTCGACAAGTTCGGCGCCGACCGCGTCCGCGACACGCCGATTGCCGAGGCGGTCATCGTCGGCGCCTCGGTGGGCGCCGCCATGGGCGGGCTGAAGCCCGTCGTCGAGATCATGTTCATGGACTTCGTCACGTTGGCCATGGACGCCCTGGTCAACCAGGCGGCCAAGGCGCGCTTCATGTTCGGCGACCAGACCACCGTGCCGATGGTGCTGCGCACGCCGCATGGCGGCGGGCTCAACGCCGGGCCGCAGCACTCGCAGTGCCTGGAGGCCTGGTTGGCGCACGTGCCCGGCCTCAAGGTCGTCTGCCCGTCGAACCCCGCCGACGCCTACGCCCTGCTGCGCGCCGCGATCGACGACCCGAATCCCGTGATCTTCGTCGAGAACAAGGCGCTCTACGCCATGAAGGGCGAGCTGCCCGACCCGCCGCCGTCCGACCGGCTGGGCGTCGCGCGCACCGCGCGGCCCGGCCGCGACGCCACGATCGTCAGCTACGGCGCCGCCGTCCACACCGCGCTCAAGGCCGCGGAAGCGCTGGCGCGCGAAAGCGTCGAGGCCGAGGTGATCGACCTGCGCAGCCTGCAGCCCTGGGACGAGGCCGCCGTGCTCGCGTCGCTGGCGCGCACGCACCGGCTCGTCGTCGCGCACGAGGCCGTCGAGGCGTTCGGCGTCGGCGCGGAGATCGCTGCGCGCATGGCCGATGTCGGCTTCGACGAGCTCGACGGCCCGATCGTGCGCGTCGGCGCGCCCTTCATGCCCGTCCCTTTCGGCAAGACCCTGGAGGCCGAGTACGTGCCGAGCGCCGACGCGGTCGCTGCCGCAGTCCGCCGCACCCTCGCCTGAACCAACGGAGCGCGACCATGTCCGATGCCGTCCTGACCGAGCGCCGCGGCGCGATCGCCGTCCTCACCATCAACCGGCCGAAGACGCTCAACGCGCTCGACGTGCCGACTCTCGGCGCGCTCGATGCTGCCTTCGCCGCCGTCGAGGCGGACCCGTCCGTGCGCGTGATCGTCTTCACCGGCGCCGGCGACAAGTCCTTCGTGGCCGGCGGCGACATCGCCGACATGAACAAGCGCCAGGGCCTCGCGCACTACGTCGAGTTCGCCGAGGTGATCCACCGCGTGTTCCGGCGCATCGAGACCTGCGACAAGCCGACGATCGCCGCGGTCAACGGCTGGGCGCTCGGCGGCGGCACGGAGCTGATGCTGTCGATCGACGTGCGATTCCTTGCCGACACCGCGCGGGTCGGGCTGCCGGAGATCAAGCTCGGCCTGTTCCCCGGCGCCGGCGGAACGCAGCGCATCCTGCGCCAGGTCCCGCTCTGCCGCGCCAAGGAGCTGATGTTCGCAGGCGAGCACATCGATGCCGCCACGGCCGTCTCGATCGGCCTGGCGAACCGCGTCGTGCCCAAGGACAAGCTGATGGCAGAGACCCTTGCCTATGCCGAGAGCGTCGCCGAGAAGTCGCCGCTCATCCTGAAGCTGATGAAGCGTGTCCTGCTGGCCGGCGCCGAGATGCCCCTGGCCGCGGCCCTGCAGCACGAGCAGGCGATGGCGAGCCTGGTGTTCGACACCAAGGACGCGCACGAGGGCTGCACGGCCTTCGTGGAGAAGCGCAAGGCGTCGTTCACGGGGACCTGAGGCGATGGCATCCAACCGTCATCCCGGCCGGAGCGCGGCGGAGAGCCGCGACCCAGGGGCAGGCGGCGCGCCGCTCGCCCGTCGGCAGGCGCGCTCGACCGCGCCGGCGCAAGCGCGCGGACGCTGAGCGATGGCCGGCCTCACCGACGTCCTCCTGCCGAAGCTCGGCCTCACGATGAAGGAGGGCCGGCTGGCGGAGTGGCGCGTCACGGCCGGGCAGCCGGTGCGCAAGGGCGACGTGCTGTTCGTCGTCGAGACCGACAAGATCGCGACAGAGATCGAGGCGCCGGCCGACGGCGAAATGCGCGAGATCCTGGTCGAAGCCGGCGAGACCGTGCCGGTGGGCATGCCCGTGGCGCGCTGGACCGGCCCCGGGCTCGCGGTCGGCGATGGCACCGGCGAGGCCGCGCCGGCTTCGCCGCCGCCGCAGTCCAAGCCGCCGGCGCCGCGGGAAGGGGAGCGACGCGTCGTCGCGACGCCTCTGGCGCGGCGCGTCGCGCGCCAGCGCGGCATCGACTTGGCGCGGGTGGCCGGGAGCGGCCCGAGCGGCCGGATCAAGGCGATCGACATCGAGCGCGCTGCAGCGGCGCCCGGGGCGGCGCCCGGCACGGCACCCGGCACGGCGTCGCCCGCGGTCGGAGCGTCATTCGCCGCCGGCCCGACCCCCGTCAGGCGCCGGCGCCCGGCCAGCCGCGTGGAAGCGGCGATGGCACGGCGCCTCGTCGCCGCCAAGCGCGACATCCCGCACTTCTACCTGTCGATGCAAGCCGAGATCTCGCGCCTCCTGGCGATCAAGGAAGAGCTCGCCGGCGCGCCAGGCATGCCGCGGCTGACGCTCAACACCTTCGTCGTCCTCGCCCTCGGCCGCGCGCTGGCCGACATGCCGGAGGCGAACGCGCTCTGGGAGGACGACGCGATCGTGGAGCTCGGCCGCGTGGACGTCGCGATCGCCATGCAGACCGATGCAGGCCTGCTGGTTCCCGTGCTGCGCGACGTGCCGGCGCTCGGGCTCGAGGGCGTCGCGCGCGCCGCGGCGGCGCTTGCCGAGAAGGCCCGGGCCGGCAACCTCGCGCTCGACGACATGGCGGGCGGCGCCGTCTGCGTCTCCAATCTCGGCATGCACGGCGTCGCCGCCGTCGCGCCGATCGTCAATCCGCCGCAAGCCGCGATCCTCGGCGTCGGCGCGGTGCAGGAGCTGTTCCGCCCGGGCCCCGGCGGAGCGCCCGATCTGCGCCGCGAGATCACGCTGACGCTCGCCGCCGACCATCGCGTGCTGGACGGCGTGCGCGCGGCGGGTCTGCTGCGCCGTGTCGCCCGCCATTTGGAGCGCCCCGCCCTTCTGCTGCGGACGGCGGCCTAGAGACATGATTGCGGAGAGTTGACCCATGGACTTCGCGCTGACCGACGACCACCGGATGATGGCCGACACCGCTCGCAAGGTCGGCGAGCGCTTCGGCCTGGACTACTGGCGAGAGAAGGACGCGAAGAAGGAGTACGCGGCGGAGTTCTGGCAGGCGGTCTGCGATGCCGGCCTGGCCGGCGTGGCGCTGCCGGTGGAGCACGGCGGCGCCGGCCTCGGCATGCTGGAGATGGCGATCGTCATCGAGGAGCTGGCCGCGGCCGGCGGCGGCCCGACGGTCGGTCAGCTCTTCATGAACAACCCGATCTTCGGCGGCATTTCGATCGCCAAGTTCGGCACGCCCGACATGAAGCGCGACTACCTGCCTAAGATCGCAAGCGGCCAGATGCGCTTCGCCATGGCGCTCACGGAGCCCGACGCCGGCTCGAACAGCCTGGCGATGAAGGCTTTCGCGGCGCGCGACGGCAATGACGGCTGGCGGCTGAACGGCAGCAAGATCTGGATCACGTGCATGCCGCAGGCGCACAAGGTGCTGGTGGTCGCGCGCACGCTGAAGCCGGACGCGGTCAAGAAGCGCAGCGACGGCATCTCGATGTTCCTGGTGGATATCGACCGGCAGGGCCTGACCCACACCCCGCTCGACAAGCTGGGAACCAACACCAACCCGTCGAGCCTGGTCTATTTCGAGGACGTCAAGGTGCGGCGCGACGAGCTGGTCGGCACGCTCGACGGCGGCTGGCACGAGCTGCTGGAGGTGCTGAACACCGAGCGCATCGTCACCACGGCGGGCCTGGTCGGCGGCACCCGCCTCGCGCTCCGCCTCGCCGTCGACTACGCGAAGACGCGCAAGGTGTTCAAGGACACGCCGATCGGCGCCTACCAGGGCATCCAGTTCCCGCTCGCCCAGGCGCACGCCGAGAGCGAGTGCGCCAAGCTGATGAACTGGAAGGCCGCCTGGCTGCACGACCAGGGCCAGCCCTATGGCACCGAGGCCAACCTGGCCAAGCTGATCGCCGCCCAGGCGACGGCCGCCGCCACCGAGCGCGCCATGCAGACCATGGGCGGCATGGGCTACTCGAAGGAGATGCACGCCGAGCGCCTGTGGCGCGACGCCCGCCTCTTCCGCTTC
>JAEULF010000395.1 GCA_016793965.1 Alphaproteobacteria bacterium
GGCGATCTTGGTTGCCGCGCCCTTCGCGTCGAGCCGGTCGATGATATGGGACTGGACCGCGGGGTCGAGCTCCATGGCGCGGCGGAGCAGGGACGTCTCCTCGGCGTCGAAGAGGCCGCGAACGACGACCATGCCGTCCTCATGGAACTGGGCGATCTGCTTGGCGTCGAGCACGCAAGGCATGGCGGTCCTCCAAGTCTGGGCTTCGGCGATCCCTTCCGGACGCAGTCTATTCGATCGGGATGCGGTCGGCCAAGCGGCCGACGCTGCCGCTGGCGCCGGCGGACTCCAGAGCGGCGCGCAGGGCCTCAGGCAGAGGCACCGTCGCTTGCGCGGCCATGTCGAAATGCACGAGGACAGTCCGCGTCTGCGCGACGACGTCGCCGGCGCAGAGATGCGCCTGCTCGACGACGATCGACGAGCGCCCGAAACCGGCGACGCGAGTGCCCACGCGGACCGTTCCGGGAAAGCGGGCCTGGCGCCGGTAGTCGATCTCGACGCGCGCCACCAGGAGCTGGCACCCCTGGGCGAGCAGGGGCTGCAGATGGCGCGCGGTGAAGTCGAAGCGGCCCGCGGACGCGATCGCAGCGAAAGCGACGTTGTTCACGTGGTCAAGTGAGTCGACATCCGTCGGCCGCAGGGGGACGTCCGTCCAGTGGGCGAAGCCCGCGGCCACGTCTCGCGATTCTGCTCCAGGCATTCGACTCCGATCCCGGTCCCTGAGGCGCGCAAGGGCATGCTCCATGGGCACGCCCCAAAGGTATTCCCCTGCGCGAGACGTCCGCCGCGGTTCGCCCTAGCATGCGGCACCATCGAGCGAAAGGGACCCGACACATGAGCGACGCAACGTTGCTCGCGCGCGCTTACGCTTTCGCCGCCGCCCGGCATGCGGACCAGAGGCGCAAGGGCGAGAGCCGCGAGCCCTACCTCAACCACCTGTGCGAGGTCGCTGAGATCGTCGCGCTTGCGACAGGAGGGAGCGACGCCAACCTGATCGCCGCGGCCGTCTTGCATGACGCCATCGAGGACACGGGGACCACCCATGGCGAGATCGCCGCGTCCTTCAACGCGGACGTGGCCTCGCTCGTGTCCGAGGTGACCGACGACAAGTCGCTGCCGAAAGCCGAGCGCAAGCGCTTGCAGGTTGCGACCGCGGCAAAGAAGAGCACGCGGGCGAAGGCGATCAAGCTGGCCGATGCGACGAGCAACCTGCGGGCCATCGCCAAGAGCCCGCCGGCCGATTGGACCGTCGAGCGGCGCCGGGAGTACGTCGCATGGGCGCGCGCCGTGGCCGAGGGGCTGCGCGGCACCAATCCGGCCCTCGACGCGCTGTTCGACGCCGCCGCCGCCCATGCTGAAGCTGCCCTCGCCGAGCCGAGCGCGCGCTGATCTGCGCCTGGCCGGTTGCGATTGCCTCATGGCCCGGTTCGTGGCATGGAAGCCGCACGGTTTAACCAAGAATCCCGAGGCAAGTCGTGGTCTCCTGCAGCCGCCTGCGGTCATCGCTGCCGTTCGCACTAGCGCTCTTTCTCGGGCTTGCCGCGCTGCCCCCCGGCGCATGGGCGAACGCGCAGCCTTTCGGGGAGTGGCTGCAGGGCGTGCGCGCCGAGGCGCTGCGGCGCGGCATGAAGCCGGCCACGGTCGAGCGCGCGCTCGTCGGCGTGCAGCCGATACCGCGCGTGATCGAGCTCGATCGCAAGCAGCCCGAGTTCACGATGACCATGCGCGAGTACATTGCCAAGGTCGTCAACCAGACGCGCGTCGATCTCGGCCGCCAGGCCCTCGCGGACAACCGCGCCGTCCTGGTCCCGATCGGCCAGAAGTACGGCGTGCAGCCGCGCTTCATCGTGGCGCTGTGGGGGATCGAGACGAACTACGGATCGACGACGGGGAACTTCTCGGTGATCGCCGCCCTGGTGACTCTCGCCTATGACGGGCGGCGGTCGAAGTACTTCCGCGAGGAGCTGATGGACGCTCTCAAGATCCTCGACCAAGGCCACATCGCGCCCGGCGAGATGCGCGGATCCTGGGCGGGAGCCATGGGGCAGAACCAGTTCATGCCGTCGAGCTTCCTGCGCTTCGCTGTCGACGAGGACGGCGACGGGCGCAAGAACATCTGGACCAGTCGCACCGACGTCTTCGCGTCGATCGCCAACTACCTGAAGGGCGTGGGCTGGCGCGACGACCAGACATGGGGCCGCCCGGTGCGCCTGCCGGCGAGCTTCGATGAGAGCCTCGCGGACGGCAAGACGAAGCGCGCCATCGATGCATGGGCGGCTCTCGGCATCCGGTCCGCGGACGGCGCCGCGCTGCCGCAGCGCGCCGGCCTGGTCGCCGGCATCGTCTCGCCGGAAGGGCGGGACGGGCCGAGCTTCATGGTTTACGACAACTTTAACCATATCATGCGATGGAATAGGTCGACCTACTTCGCGACAGCGGTCGGCCTCTTGGCCGATAGGCTCGCGCGCTAGGTCGCGCCAGCGCGCCGTCGATCCCATCGGGCACGCCCCCGGGACGTGCGGTTTCGCCGGCGCCGTCCGGCTGCCGACACCCGCCAGGAGGCCCCCAGCCATGATCTCGACGCAATCCGCATTGTGGCGCGCGCTGCGCGTCACCGCAGGCGCGACGCTGCTCTGCACTTCGCTCAGCGCGTGCGGCAGCCTTTTCTTCGGCGACGGCGCGCCGCGCTCGCAAGGCGCCTACAAGGTCGGCAATCCGTACGTTATCAACGGCGTGCGCTACGTGCCGCACGAGGACCCGAGCTACAGCCAGGTCGGCACGGCGTCGTGGTACGGCTCGGAGAATCACGGCAAGCGGACCGCCAACGGCGAGATCTTCGACATGTACGCCATGAGCGCCGCGCACACGACGCTGCCCATGCCGAGCATGGTGCGCGTCACCAACCTGGAGAACGG
>JAEULF010000428.1 GCA_016793965.1 Alphaproteobacteria bacterium
CGATCGATGCGATGTTGACGATGCGCCCGAAGGGCTGGGCGCGCATGGCCGGCACCACGGCGCGGCAGCACAGGTAAACGCCGCGCAGGTTGATCGCCATGATGCGGTCCCACTCGTCCGGCGGATACTCCCAGAGCGGCATGTTGGGGCCGGCGATGCCGGCGTTGTTCACCAGGATGTCGATGCCGCCGAGCGCGCTCGTCGTCTCCGCGACGGCGGCCGAGACCGATGCCTCGGCGGTGACGTCGCAGCGCACGCCCGCCACCTTGCCGGCGGCGGCGAGCTTGCGCGCGGCGTCCTTGAGCAAGTCCGCGTTCATGTCCCAGAGCGCGACCGCGGCGCCCGAGCGGAGCAGCCTGTCGGCGATCGCGAGACCGATTCCCTGGGCGCCGCCGGTGACGACGGCGCGCCGATTGCGCAGGTCGCTCTGGTTCATGGCCGCTGCTCGCCTCTTGTCGATCAGGTCGGCGCGACCATGCCACGGCGCGCTACCCCCTGCACAGGGGCGCGGCAACGGCAGCCGGCCTTCGTCGCCGCGTCGCGCTCAGGTCGCGCAGCACCGGTCGCGCGCGCCGCCGCGGCGAGTCGCGGCGGGCGATCCGGCTGGAGACGGGAGCTTGGGTTCGATCGGGGCGCGCGGGCGCGGGGCCGGGCCGCGCGGCCCGCGTGCGGGCCACCCGGCGACGGCGGGCGCAGGCCCGCCGCCGGCCGGTGTCGGTCAGCGACGGCCCTTGGCCTTCGCCGCCGCCTTCTTGGCCTTGCCGTTGACGGCGCGCTTCAGGGTCGGGCTCGCCTTGAAGCGGACGGCCTTGGCGGCCGGGATGGTGATCGCCTGGCCGGTGCGCAGGTTGCGGCCCTTGCGCGCCTTGGTCTGCGCGACGCGGAACGTGCCGAGGCCAGGAAGCCGGAGCGGCTTGCCGCCGGAGAGCGTGTCGACGATTCCGTCGATCACGGCTCGCACGGCGCGGTCGCCCTCAGCCTTCGAACCCTTCAGCGTCTTGGTGATCTTGGCCTTGAAATTCGCCAGGCTCATCGATGCCTCCTCTGCTCTTGGCGTTGTCGGTGGCTGCGGACATTGCCTGAGTCGCAATTGGGCGGCAATCGCGGATGCAAGAGAAAGCGCTTCAGTCCGTACATTTCTCGCAGCATGTGTCCGCGGCGACGCCGAGAGTGACACCGGGTTCGCGCTGTCACGACTCGGAGCGCGCGACGCGCGGCGACAACACGCGGCGCAGGACGTCGGCTTGGCGCGACACGCCAAGCTTCTGAAATACGCTGCGAATCTGGCTCTTCACAGTCTCGCGCGCGACGCCGAAGCGCTGGGCGGACTGCGCCAGCGTCAGACCCTCGCACAGCGCCGAAACGAGCCGCGCCTCGGCTGCCGTCAGACCGTGCGCAGCGACCGTCGCCTTGACGCGCCCGAGAACATCGTCGTCGCGCACGTCCATGAACGCCACCGGCGCGTCCGAGTCGTGCAGCGCACCGTCGCCGATCTCGGTCGCCATCGTTAGGGTTGCCGCCCGGCCGTCGCCCAATGTGAATGTCGTTCGCCGGGGCCGTGTCGCCCTGCGATCCGGCTCGGCGAGGAGCCTGCGCAGCGCGGCGCGTGCGCGCGCCCGGTCGTCTGTCCGGATCGTCTGGCCGAGCGGACCGAACGCCGCCACGGAACCGTCGGCGCGCAGGATGCCGGCCGGCATGCTTCCGAACTCGGCGACGCCGCGCGCCAGGCTTTCGGCGGCCCGAGCGCGCGCCAAGCGGATCGAAAGGTCCAGCGACCGAGCAAGGTGCGGCGTCAGCGACGCGAACCGCTTGATCTCTTGGGAGCCGAAAGCGCCATCGGCGCGCGACCGGAACACGCGGACAGCGAAGGCCCGGCCGCCGGCCTCGTGCACGAAGCCGCCAAGAGCGTGCTCGGTGCCGAGCTGCCGGTAGAGCTGACGGTAGGCTGCGCTGCGCGTGTACGCCTCGTAGTCGGGGATCATGGTATCGGTGCGCACCGTGCCGACGGGATGGCGGATCAGGTCCTCCAGGCGCAGGTCGCCGTGCCGGAAGCGCTCCGTATAGGGCGCCCGATAGGTGCCTGGCAGGCCGAAGTCGGCAGCGAAAGCGATGCGGCCCGTGCCGGCGTCGCGCGTCAGGAGAACCGCGGCGCTGGCGCGGCAGCGCAGGGACACCATCCGCAGCGCCGCTTGCCAGTTCGCACCCTCGTCCGTCGCGCGATAGATCCCCTCGACGACGTCCGCGTAAAGCATCCAGGTCGTCCCCCGGTCCGCCGCGCTCCGGCCCGCTTCCCTTCTGGACCTTCTCGGCGTCTTCCCCCGTCCGGGGGATGATGGCGCGCAGCATCCGGCTTAGCCTCCGGCGCGTCAACCTGGCGCGATCCGCATCGCCGCCGCATGGCGCGTCGAGCGGAAAGAACGTCGGGACCAGCCTCACTCTTGTCTAGGGACACGCACCATGCGAGCGAGAACGGGACGACTCCTCGGCGTTGCCGCGGCGGCCATAGCCGCGGCGGCGGTGGCGCTCTCGGCCGGCGAAGCCGACGCGCAGCAGAAGTTCAAGTGGCGCTTCCAGTCGCTCTGGGCCGCCAACTCGATCAACATGAAGATCTTCACCGGCTTCACCGACCGCGTCCGCGCGATGTCGGGCGGCCGGCTCGACATCGAGCCGCTGGCCGACGGCACGGTGGTCAAGGCCGGCGAGATGTTCAATGCCGTGCGCAACGGCGTGCTCGACGGACAGAACGGCGGCGGCGGCTACAACGCCAATCTCGACGTCGCCTTCATCCTGCTCGGCGACCTGGCAGGCGCCTACGAGCGGCCGGAGCAGATGCAGATCTGGTACGAGTACCGCGGCGGCAAGGAGATCAGCCGGGAGCTGTACGCGCAGTACAATGCCATGCATGTGGGCTTCGTCTGGCACGGCGTCGAATCCATCCCGCTGAAGAAGCCGGTGCGCTCGACGGCCGACCTGAAGGGCCTGAAGATGCGCTCGCCGACCGGGCCCGTCAGCTCGATCCTCTCGAAGTTCGGCGGCGCGCCGGTCACCATGCACGGCGGCGAGGTCTATCCGGCGCTGGAGCGCGGAGTCATCGACGCGACCGATTGGGGCACGCTGTCGATGAACGACGACCTTGGCTTCCACAAGATCGCCAGGTACGCGATCTACCCGGGGTTCCACTCCATGCCCGCGACCGACATCGTCGTGAACATGGACAAGTGGAAGTCGCTGCCCGACGATCTGAAGGCGCTGCTCGAGGTCGCAACGCGCGACTTCGCCCGCGACATGGTGCAGCAGCTCGTTCTCGCCGACGAGAAGGTGGTGCGCGACGCCGGCAAGACCGGGGTCGAGTTCATCAACTGGTCGGCCGAGGAGCGCAAGAAGTTCCGCGTGGCGGCGGTCGAGGTCTGGCAGGAGCTGTCGACCAAGACGCCAGCCGCCAAGAAGGTGGTCGACAGCCAGGTGAACTTCCTGAAGGAGCTGCGCCTGCTCGACTGAGCCGGCGCGACGTTGGGCAACGGCCCCCGCGGGCGAGCGCCCGCGGGGGCGCGCTCGGGATCGAACAGATGCGCTGGCTAGCCCGCACGCTCGGCGAAGGATTCTCCTGTCTCTTCGTCGCGGCGACGGCGATCACCCTCTACGACGTGGTCGCCCGCTACGTCTTCACGCGCCCGACAACATGGGCGCACGAGCTGACCATGCTGATCTGCGCGGTCGCGTTCGCGGTTGGCGGCGCCTACGTGCAGGCGCTGGGCGAGCATATCCGGATCACGGTCATGACGGAAAAGCTTGCCGGGCGCTGGCGCGGCGCGATTGACCTGCTGGGCATCGCATTGGGCCTCGTGTTCCTGGCCGGCGTCCTCTGGGGCGGCCGGCGGGACGCTTGGGAAGCGTTGTCGAACTGGCAGACGACCCAGACCGCTTTCAATTCGCCGACGCCGGCGATCGTCAAGCCGACGGTGATGGTCGTCGCAGCCTTGATGGCGGTCCTGCTCGTCATGGACGCCGTGCGCCAGCTGCGCGGGCGCGCGCCATGAGCATCGAGTGGCTCAGCCTCGCGATCGCGATCGCCATCGTCGTGCTGATGATGCTCGGGGTTCCGCTCGCCTTCGTGACAGGCTCGATCGCCGTCGTCGTCGCGCTGACGATGTTCGGGGCGAGCGGTCTGACGGTGGTGGCGAGCCAGGTGTTCTCCCTGGTCAACGAGTACCTGTTCGTCGCCGTGCCGATGTTCCTGCTGATGGCGACGTTCCTCGAGCGCTCGGGCGTGGCGCACGACCTCTACGACGCCATGAACGCGCTCGGACGTCGCGTGCGGGGCGGCGTCGCGCTGCAGACCCTGGCAGTCGCGGTCGTCCTGGCGACGACGACCGGGATCGTCGGCGGCGAGGTGGTGCTGCTCGGCGTCATCGCGCTGCCGCAGATGCTGCGGCTCGGCTACGACCGCAAGCTGGCGATCGGCACGATCTGCGCTGGCGGCGCCCTGGGCGCCATGATCCCGCCCTCGATCGTGCTGATCGTCTACGGCATCACCGCGAGCGTCTCGGTCGGCGACCTTTTCACGGCGGCTTTCCTGCCCGGCTTCCTCATGGCCGCGCTCTATGCCCTCTACATCGTCGCGCGCTGCCGGCTCGACCCGGCGATGGCGCCGCTGCCTTCGTCGGAGGCGCTCGCTGCAGCGGGCGGCGGGGAGGCGCTGCGCAAGGTGGCGCTTCCCCTGGCGCTCGTCGCTGCCGTGCTCGGGAGCATCTACGGCGGCGTTGCCTCGATCACCGAAGCGGCTGCCGTCGGGGCATTCGGCGCGCTGCTCTGCGCCTGGCAGCGCGGCCGCCTGTCCTTCGCGCTGATGCGCGACGCTGCCCTCCAGACCATGCGCACCTGCGGCATGGTGCTCTGGCTCACCTTCGGGGCCGCGGCGCTGATCGGCGTCTACGGACTGGTCGGCGGCACGCGCTTCGCCGGCGGGCTCCTCTCCGGCCTCGACCTGCCGCCCCTCGCCGTCGTCGCCGTGATGATGGCCGTGGTGTTCCTGCTCGGGATGGTGATGGACTGGATCGGCATCTGCCTGCTGACCATGCCGATCTTCGTGCCCGTCGTGAAAGCGCTCGGGCTCGATCCCATCTGGTTCGGCGTGCTGTTCTGCATGAACGTGCAGGTCGCCTATCTGAGCCCGCCCTTCGGCCCGGCCGCGTTCTTCCTCAAGGGCGTCGCGCCGCCGGACATCTCGCTGCAGGAGATATTCCGTGCCGTGCTGCCTTTCATCGGCCTGCAGATCGTGGCTCTGGGACTGGTGATGCTCTTCCCCGGCATCGCGCTCTGGGCCGTCCGCTAGGAGGAGACGCATGACCTTGACCGCCGCCCAGATCGCCGAGTACCGCGACAAGGGCTACGTGCTGGTGCCGCGACTGCTCGACGCCCAGGAGATCGCGGTGCTCAACGGCGCCGTCGAGGAGGTGACGCGGCGCACCGGGCCCGACGTGATGCGCGAGAAGGACGGCGCGCCGCACGTCGTCTACGGCATGCACCTGCTCGACCCGCGCTTCCGGGCGCTGAGCCGGCACCCCGAGCTGGTCGGGCTGGCGACGGAGCTGCTCGGCTCGCCGATCTACGTGCACCAGTCGCGCGTCAACGTGAAGCAGTACGGCGGCGCCATCGTCGACTGGCACCAGGATTTCGGCACCTACCATCGGGTCGACGGCGTGCCGCGGCCGGACGGCATCATGATCTCGGTGTTCCTCGACGACATCAACG
>JAEULF010000437.1 GCA_016793965.1 Alphaproteobacteria bacterium
CGCCGTCGCGCCGGCACTCGCGCGCCAGGGCGCCCATCAGCGCGCGGCCGACGCCGTTGCGCCGCTCCGGCTGCTCGACCCAGAGATCGGCGAGATGAAGGCCGCGGCTGGCGGATTCGACGTCGTAGGCGGGGTAGTACAGCGCGTAGCCGACGAGGCGCCGGTGGCCCGAGCGCTCGGCGACGATGACGCAGAACGCTGGCGACGCGCCGAAGCCGTCGCGCAGGAACTCCTGGATGCCGAAGGCGGGCGGCGGGCGGTGCTCGTCCACAGAGAGAAGCGCCGCCATCTCCACGACCCGTCCGGCGTCGTTCTTGCGCGCCGGACGGATCGACAGGTCGGCCAGCGTGCGCGCTGGCGCGGCGGCGGCGCGGCCGACCAGCCGGCGGCCGAAGCTGCGCAGGGAGCTCATGAATGCCCGCGGCCCAGGCGGATCAGCGCGCCGTGGTGGTCGCAGCTCGGCAGCAGCAATTCGAGGACGCCCGGCACGGCGCTTTCCACGCGCGGCCATTGCCCCTCCGGGATGCCGGGATAGGCCGCGGCGCGCAGCCGCGTGCCGAGCGGGCCGGGATCGACCAGGTTGACGCGCACCGGCGTCTCGCGCAACTCGGCCGCCCAGCTGCGCGCGAGGCTCTCCAGCGCTGCCTTGCTGGCGGCATAGGCGGCGAAGAAGGCCTGGCGGCCGTCGGCGGCGGAATCGGTCAGGAAGACCGCGCGGCCCGCCTCGGCGCGGCGCAGCAGGGGATCGACCATGCGCATGAGCATGAAGTTGGCTGCCGCGTTGACCGTGATCGCCTCGAAGACCTGGCGCGGGTCGGCATGCGCGATCGGCGCCACGGGCCCGAGGACTGCCGCGGCGCCGACGACGATGTCGAGCCGGCCGAAGCGCTCGAAGAGGGCGGCCGCCGCCTGGCCGATCTTGTCCGATTGGCGCAGGTCGAGCGGCACCAGCGTCGCCGTGCCGCCGGCGGCGCGGATGGCGTCGTCCTGCTCCTCCAGCCCGCCGACCGTGCGGGCGAGCAGCACCACATGGGCACCCTCTGCCCCGAGCCCGCGCGCGATCGCAGCGCCGAGGCCGCGCGAGGCGCCGGTGACAAGGGCCACGCGCCCGGCGAAGCGGCGCGGGGCCGCAATCTGGGTCTCGGGCATGGGGGCGCTCATGGGGGCCTGCGGCTGCATCCGCCCATCAGAAGCGGGCGCGGCAAAGGAAGCATGAACGCAGGCCGGGCGGAAGCCCGGTCGCCGACGCGGTCCGGAAGCGGATCATCCACCGGCCGTCCTCGCTTTGGCCGACCGGCCTTTCGTCGGTCGGCGCAGGGTCGGCGCGCCGGCGGGCGCCTCTCGGCAGGCGTCCCGGACGCAGCCGCGCAGCCAGCGATGCGCCGGATCGGCGTCCTGGCGCGGATGCCAGCAGAGCGACACGGTGATCTCCGGCAGCGCCACCGGCAGGGCAAAGCTGTGCAGGCCCGCGCGCAGCATCGCCGTGTGCCGCTCGGGCACGCTGGCGACGAGGTCCGCCGACCGGGCCAGCGCCAGGGCCGCGGCGAATCCGCCGACGACCGCAGCGATGTCGCGGTGGAGCCCGAGCGGCGCCAGGGCGTCGTCGATCCCCTCGCGATCGGCCGTGCGCCGCGCGACGAGGACATGCCGCTCGGCGGCGTAGCGGGCGGGCGTGACCGCGCCGCGGCTGAGCGCGTGCCCCGGGCGGACGACGCCGACGAAGCGATCGCGGAACAGCGCCTGCGTCCGGACCTCCGGTCCCGTGGTCGGGACGACGACGCCGGTCTCCAGGTCGACGGTGCCGTCGCGCAGCGGTCCGCTGTCCTTGTCCGGGTTCGGCACGAAGCGCAGGCGCACGGCCGGGGCATCCCTAGCGACGCGCGCGATGAGGGCGGGGCCGAAAGTCTCGACGAAGCCGTCGCTGCTGCGCAGCGTGAAGCTGCGGGCAAGGGTCCGCAGGTCGAGCGCCTCGGCGGGGCGCAGGATCGCCGCAGCGTCCTCGACGAGCGGCCCGACCCTTGCGCGCAAGGCCTGCGCCCGAGGCGTCGGCACGAGGCCGCGTCCGGCGCGGACGAGCAGCGGATCGCCTGTCGCCGCGCGCAGCCGCGCCAGCGCCCGGCTCGTCGCCGACGGGCTCAGCCTCAGGCGTCGCGCGGCACGCGCGACGCTGCCCTCAGCGAGCAGCACGTCGAGGGCCACCAGCAGGTTGAGGTCGGGGAGGCTCATGCGGCAGCCATAGCACGGATCGCCTGATGTGTGGCGTCAAGCGCACGGATACAGTGCGATTGCTGCGCCTTCCGCCATGCCAGCCGGGAGCTTACCTCCCGCGCAGGTCACCTGGAGGAACCATCCGATGCCATCTGCCCGCTTGGCGCTCGCCGCCCTGTCCCTGTCCGTGCTCCTTTCGGCGCTCGGCACCAGCATCGCCAATGTCGGCCTGCCGGCGCTGGCTGGGGCGTTCGCCGCCCCGTTCCAGGACGTCCAATGGGTCGTCCTGTCGTATCTCCTGGCGATGACGACGCTGATCGTCAGCGTCGGCCGGCTCGGCGACATGATCGGGCGGCGGCGGCTGCTGCTCGCCGGGATCGTCCTGTTCACCGCGGCCTCCGCCGCCTGCGGCCTGGCGCCCTCGCTCTGGCTGCTGGTCGCCGCCCGCGCCTTTCAGGGACTGGGTGCCGCGATCATGCTGGCGCTCGCCATGGCGATGGTCGGAGCGGCGGTGCCGAAAGCGCGGACCGGCAGCGCCATGGGCCTGCTCCAGACGATGTCGGCGGTCGGCACGGCGCTCGGTCCGTCGCTGGGCGGCGCGATCATCGGATGGCTCGGCTGGCAGGCGATCTTCCTCGTCAACCTGCCGCTGGGCGCCCTGGCGCTCGTCCTCGCCTATCGCTGCCTTCCCGCCGACCGGCGCGCGCCCGACGCTGCGCGTGAGGCCCAGTCCCCGGCGTCACCTGCCCGCTTCGACGCGATGGGCACGCTGGTCCTCGCGGGAACGCTCGCGGCCTATGCGCTCGCCATGACGATGGGGCGGGGCCAGTTCGGCCTGCTCAACCTTGCCCTGCTCGGCGCAGCGGCGGCCGGCATCGTCCTCTTCGTGCGCGTCGAGCGGCGCGCGGCGTCGCCCCTGGTCCGGCTGGAATCCTTCCGTGCCCCCGCACTGAGCGCGAGCCTGGCCATGACCATGCTCGTGGCGACGGTGATGATGGCGACGCTGGTGGTCGGTCCGTTCTACCTCGCGCGGTCGCTCGGCCTCGACGCAGCCCTGGTCGGCCTCGTCATGGCCGCCGGCCCCATCGTCACCGCGCTGGCGGGCGTGCCGGCCGGCCGCCTCGTCGACCGCTTCGGCGCGCCGGCCGTGACCGCCGGCGGGCTGGCCCTGTCCGTGCTCGGCTGCGTCCTCCTGGCGGCGCTGCCGGCCGCCCTCGGCATCCCCGGCTACGTCGTGCCGCTGGCGATCACCACCGCCGGGTACGCGCTCTTCCAGGCGGCCAACAACACCGCCGTCATGGTCGATGCCCGCCCGGAGGAGCGCGGCGTGACCTCCGGCCTGCTCAACCTTGCGCGCAATCTCGGCCTGGTCTCCGGCGCTTCGGCGATGGGCGCCGTGTTCGCGTTCGCATCGGCGGTGCCCGACGTCGCGACGGCGCCGGCGCAGGCCATCGATCGGGGCATGGGGATCACCTTCGCGGTCGCGTCCGGCCTGTTCGCGGCAGCGCTCGCGATTGCCCTCGCCAGCCGCGCGCTGGCCTGCCGCGGAGGGGCGCAGCCCAAGCGCTCGTAAGGCGGCCGGCGCCCTGCCTCAGGCCAGCTCGGCGAGCAGCGAGAGCTGCGCCGAGCCGTTCTTCTCCGAATCGTCGGGCACGGCGATCGGGTAGGCGCCGGTGAAGCAGGCGTCGCAGAAGGCCGGCGCCTCCGCGTCGCGGCCCTTCTGGCCCATGGCGCGGTAGAGCCCGTCCATCGAGACGAAGGCCAGGCTGTCGGCGCCGATGTACTGCGCCATGCCCTGCACGTCGTAGCGGTGGGCGAGCAGCTTGTCGCGCTCCGGCGTGTCGA
>JAEULF010000457.1 GCA_016793965.1 Alphaproteobacteria bacterium
CTGCAATTCGCTGTTTGGATGGGCGCGCGGGGGCCCTGCCAAGGCGGCCGTCGCCTCCGGCGTTCTGTTCGGCGCCATCTCGGGTTCGGCGGTTGCCAACGTCGTCGCCTCGGGCATGGTGACGATCCCGATGATGCGCAAGGTCGGCTACGACCGCTCGACCGCGGCGGCCATCGAAGCGACGTCGTCGACCGGCGGCCAGATCACGCCGCCCGTGCTCGGCGCCGGCGCCTTCCTGATGGCCGAGATCACCGGCATCGCCTATGCCGACATCGCCTTCGCCTCGCTCATCCCCTGCGCGCTGTTCTACGTCGCCTGCCTGGCGCACGTGGACTTTCACGCCCGCCTCGCCGGCATGCGCGGCCTGCCGGGATCGGAGCTGCCGGCGGTCCGGCCGCTGGTGCTGAAGCTCTATCTCTTCGCGCCGCTGGTCATGCTGGTCTGGGCCTTGCTAGCCGGATACTCGACCTTCCGCGCGGGATCGCTCGGCATCATCACGGCCCTGGTGGTCGTCTGGGTCGCCTTCTATCTGCGGCTCGTGATCGGCCGAGGGCGCAGCGCGGCGGCGGCGGCGCTCGCGACCGACCGCATCCTGCTCGTCCTCGTCGGCGCCGTCGTGCTGTTCCTGGTCGTCGAAGGAGCGGCGCCGGAGGCGGTCACGGCCGCGACGACTTGGCTGCCGAGCCTCGGCTACGACGGCGTCTGGGCGCTGGTCGGCATCATCGTGCTCGGCTTGCTGGCCAGCGGAGAGCACCGCAGGCTGATCTTCGACGGCCTGGAGACCGGCGCGCGGGACAGCATCCAGCTCATCTGCGTCTGCGGCAGCGCCGGCATCATCGTCGGCGTCATCGCGCTGACCGGGCTCGGCGGGCGCTTCGCCGACGTGATCCTGGCGATCGCGGGCGAGAGCAAGCTGCTCGCCATGGTCTTCACGATGGTGATCACCCTCATCCTCGGCATGGGCATGCCGACCACGGCGGCCTACGCCATCGCCGCCGCGGTGGTGGCGCCGGGCCTCATCCGGATCGGCGTGCCGGCGCTGGTCGCGCACATGTTCATCTTCTATTTCGCCGTGCTCTCCGCGATCACGCCGCCGGTGGCGCTGGCCTCCTTCGCGGCGGCGGCGATGGCCAAGGCCGACCCGTGGAAGACCTCCTTCATCGCCGGCAAGATGGGCTTCGCCACCTTCCTCGTGCCCTTCATGTTCTTCTACAACGCGGCGCTGCTCGGCCAGGGATCGTTCCTCGACATCCTGCAGCCCGTCGCGACGGCCTGCGCCGGCGTCGTCCTCCTGGCGGCGGCGACCGAGGGCTGGCTCTTCGGACGGCTGCCGGCGCTCTGGCGCGTTGTCATCGGCATCGCCGCGCTGCTGCTGATCCATCCAGGCTCCGCGACCGACCTGGCCGGGGTCGTCCTGGCGGCGGTCGGCATCGCCGGGGCGACGTTCCAGAGGCGCAAGCTCGGCACGGCGGCTTGACGCGGCGCCGCTTCCCCCCACCTCAAGGCGCATGGCGACATATCGGGACGACGACCGGCTGAGCCGGCGGGTGAAGCGCTACGCGCAGGTCGGCTCGGCGATGAGCGGCACGGTGGCGCGCGTCGCCGGCAAGCGGCTGCTCGGCATCGCCATCGACCGCGGCAAGCACGCGGAAGCTCTGACGGCGGCGCTCGGCGGCATCAAGGGGCCGCTGATGAAGGTGGCGCAGCTGCTGTCGACCATTCCCGACGCGCTGCCGCAGGAGTACGTCCAGCAGCTCCAGCAGCTGCAGGCGAGCGCGCCCGCCATGGGCTGGCCCTTCGTCAAGCGCCGCATGGCGACGGAGCTCGGGCCGGACTGGACCAAGCGCTTCCAGCGCTTCGACCAGGTCGCGGCATCAGCAGCGTCCCTGGGCCAGGTGCATCGCGCCGTCACGGCGGAGGGGCAGGCCGTCGCGTGCAAGCTGCAGTACCCGGACATGGCGTCGGCCGTCGAGGCGGACCTGAAGCAGCTCAAGCTCGTCATGGCCCTCTACGCGCGCTCCGACCGCGCGATCGACACCAGCCGCATCCACGAGGAGCTGAGCGCCCGGCTGCGCGAGGAGCTCGACTACGCGCGCGAGGCGCGGGTGATGCGGCTTTACGGCGCGATGCTGAAGGACGAGCCCGCCGTCGCCGTGCCGGCGCCGGTCGAGGCGCTGTCGACCGGGCGGCTGCTGACGATGAGCTGGCTCGACGGCGAGCCGCTGCTGTCGGCCAAGGACGCGCCGCTCGCCGAGCGCAACGCGATCGCCGCGGCGATGTTCCGCGCCTGGTACGTGCCGTTCTACGGCTATGGCGTGATCCACGGCGACCCGCATCTCGGGAACTACGCCGTGCGGCCCGACCGCGGCGTCAACCTCATGGACTTCGGCTGCGTGCGCATCTTCCCGCCGAGCTTCGTCCAGGGCGTCATCGAGCTCTACTTCGCGCTGCGCGAGGAGGACGAGGCGCGCGCCGTGCACGCCTACGAGATCTGGGGCTTCACCGACCTGCGCCGCGAGCTGCTGGAGGTGCTCAACATCTGGGCGCGCTTCGTCTACGCGCCCTTGATGGAGGACAAGGTCCAGAAGATCCAGGAGAGCGACAGCGGCCTCTACGGCGCCCGCGTCGCCGCCAAGGTGCACGAGGGGCTGCGCCGCGTCGGCGGCGTCACGCCGCCGCGCGAGTTCGTGCTGATGGACCGCGCGGCGATCGGGCTCGGCTCGGTCTTCATGCACCTGAAGGCCGAGGTCAACTGGCACCGGGAGTTCCACGCCCTGATCGACGGCTTCGACGTCCAGGCCCTCGCCAAGCGCCAGGGGAAGGCCCTGAAGGCGGCGGGCCTGGCGGCGTGAGGGGCGTTGCGCCAGCGTCATGACAAATGTAGATACATGAGCGGCGGTATCGAGTTCGATCCGGCCAAGGACAGGGAGAACCGGCGCAAGCATGGCGTCCCCCTCGGGCTGGCCGAGGAGCTCTTCGATGCCATGGCCGTGGTCGAGGCGCCGGACGAGCGCCGCGCGTACGGCGAGGGACGCTTCATCTCGGTCGGGCCGATCGGCGCGCGCCTCTTCGTCTGCGTCTGGACGTGGCGCGGCGTGCTCCGGCGGATCATCTCGTTGCGCAAGGCGAATGCGCGGGAGGCCAAGAGCTATGAGCGGAAGGCGGGCAGGAAAGCCTAGGGACGGCGCGGTCAAGGTCACCTTCGGCACGGAGGCGGGGCGCGCGTCCTTCCGCCGCAGGATGCGCGCCGCGGTCGATTGGGACGCGCTCGACGCCCGCTCGGAAGCGCAGCTCACGAGAGCAGCCGTCGCCGATGCCGACAACCCGCCGCTCGACGCCGCATTCTGGGCGCGCGCCCAGGTGGTCCAGCCGGCGGCCAAGCGCGCGGTGTCGCTGCGCATCGACGGCGACGTGCTGGATTGGTTCCGCAGCCGCGGCCGCGGCTACCAGACGCGCATCAATGCCGTTCTGCGGTCCTATGTCGCGGCGCAGCGGCGATAGGCGGCGGCAGGCCACGATGACCCACTCCGGCATCCTCAAGCGCGAGATCAAGGCGCTGGTGTTCGACCAGTACGGCACGATCGTCGACATGCAGACGGGGCTGGCCGAGGCGGCGGCGCCGTTCCTGCGGGCGAAGGGCTGGCCGGGCGAGGCGCACAGCTTCGTGACATGGTGGCGGCGCACGCATTTCGAGAGCTCGATGATCGACGCGCTGTGCGAGCGCGGCCACACGCCCTACCGCCAGATCGGCCACCGCGCGGT
>JAEULF010000032.1 GCA_016793965.1 Alphaproteobacteria bacterium
CGCGCCTCGCGGCCTTGACCGCGGCGCCGGCGGCATCGGCTCGGTCGCGAAGCCGCGATCGAGATCGCACCTCAATCGGAGACGCATCATGAAAACCTTCGCCCTGAGCCTGGCGGCCGCGACAGCGCTTCTCGCCGTTGCCGCATGCGGCAACACCACCGGGGATCGCGCGATCTCCGGCGGCGGCATCGGCGCCGCGGTCGGCGCCGTCGGCGGCCTGATGGTCGGCGCGCCGCTCGAAGGCGCCCTGATCGGCGGCGCCGTCGGCGCCGGCACCGGCGCCCTCACCAACGAGAGCCAGATCGATCTCGGCAAGCCGGTCTGGAAGAAGTAGCGCCCGCCGCTCTCTCCTCCCCGCACGCAAGGCCGACACGACGAGCGCGTTCCGTCGGCCTGCCGGCCACCCTGCCCGAAGCCGGCTGCGGCGTCCTTCGACCCGGGCCCATGGACCGCAAACCTCGGAGCTACCATCATGACAGCATTCCTGATCCGCCCCATCCTCGCCGTCGCGCTGCTGGCCGCCATCGCCGGCTGCTCGGCCGGCCGCTCGACCGAATCGACGGGCGAGTACGTCGACAGCGCGAGCATCACCTCGAAGGTCAAGGTCGCGGTCCTCGCGGAGCCCGGCCTCAAGTCCTTCCAGATCGGCGTCGAGACCTTCAAGGACGTGGTGCAGCTCAGCGGCTTCGTCGACAATGCCGCGGCCAAGACCCGGGCCGGCGACGTCGCCGCCAACGTCCCGGGCGTCCGGTCCGTGCGCAACGATCTCGTCGTGAAGTAGGCTGCGAGATCGCGCGCCGGGCGCCGCGGCGGCAATGCTGTCCCGGTGCCCGGCGCGCAGCGGAACAAGCAGGAGAGTGCCGCATGAACGCAGGTCGCCTAGCCGGAATCGCCATCCTCGCCGTCGGCGTGGTCCTCCTGATCGTCGGTTTCCGGTCCTCGGAGGCGCCGGTCGACCAGATCAGCAACGCCCTGACCGGCCGCTACACCGACCGCACCATGTGGTACATGGTCGGCGGCGCAGTCGCCGCCGTTGTCGGCGGCGTCCTGGCCGTGCTGGGCAAGCGTCTCTAGCCGAGCCCTTGGCGTCGGCGCGATCGCGGAGACCGTCAAGCGGGGCGACCCCGCCCACCTTCCCCCGGCGCCGCGCGTCGGCACGACGCTGCGCATCAACGGCGTGAAGGGCGACGCGGCGCGGTACGCGCTCTATTTCCACTGCCGAACGTCGTTGCGCGAGACGTTCGGCGCCCTCTACCCGGCGACGTTCCGCTTCGGCGGGCGCCGGGCGATCCTGTTCGATGTCGGCGACAGGATTCCGCGGCGCGCGTTGCGCCATTGCGTGGCGCTGGCTCTGACCTACCACCTGCGATCGCGCGGCGGGAGCTGAGCGGCGGGGCTCGTTGCAGCCTGCCGGACCTGCATGCTCAGTACAGGCGGAACAGGTCCCCCTCCGGCACGCGCCCCATGTCCCGGTAGCCCTGCCGCAAGCCCGCCTCGAGCTCGCGCCGGAGCCGCAGGCGCAGGCTGCGATCGCGCATGCGCGCGGTGAAGACGGCGAGCCAGGCGGTGCCGGGCGCCGGCACGACGACCAGGGCCGACGTCCCGGGCAGCGAGCCGTCATGCATGAACGCGACGGCGTCGCCGGTCGCGCGCAGGAACCATCCCAGGCCATAGCTCCTGCCCTCGTCGTCGACGGCACCTGCTGGCTGCGCCATGGCGGCGCGGCTCGCCGGCGACAGCAGCTCCGGCGCGGCCAGGATCGCCCGCAGGTAGTCGACGGGCGCGGCGATCCAGCCATGCGCCGCCGCGATCGGCACGAAAGCGTAGGGATCCTCAGGCCGCGCGTCGCCCGGCTCGGCGTGGTAGAGCGCCTCGCCGACGCGACGGCCCGCGCGGTCGCCGCGCGCGATCGTCAGGCGCGCCGCACCGGCGGGTGTCAGGACGGCGGCAGCGCTCTGCTCGCATGGCGTCGCCGCTTTCGGCGGAGACGCTGTCCCGAAACCCGCGGCCGTCGTGCTGGCCTACACCGCCCATGCCGAGCATTCGACGGACGAGCCGCCGAGCTTCGCGGTTGCCGGCGCGGACGACGCCATTGCGCCGCCAGCAGCCATGCATCATCGAATCGAAGCGCAGCGCCGGATCGACATCGCGGTTGAGTTTCTTCGCTTCGGCAGCATCGGGCACGGCTTCTGCAATTGCGTGGGAACCAGCGCCGAGGGGCGAATCGTCGACTCCTTTCTGTTCTGGGAAAATGTTGTCTACGACAAGCGGTTGCGGTGAGGATCTTTCGGTGTTCAGGAAGCGAATAATCTCACGCTCCCATAGTTTTTGAGGGTTCGGTCACTGACGGGCGATATTGTGCGCCGTGTGCAAGTGTCGCATGTTTGTTGCGCGCCATGGGGGAGCCAAGCGGGGTGCAATGCAATGGACAACGGGCTGCCGCGCCTGCCGATCACTAAGATTTGGGCCGCCGGGCTTGCATTCCTGAGGACAGACGGAGTCCGAATCGCGAACTGGTGCCTCCTGCCATTCTCGTTCCTGGTCATGGTGAAGATTCTCGATGAGCCGCTCCTCCTGGTGACGCCAATGGTGCCGAAGGGGTTGCAGTTCACGTATTTTGGTGGACCAAGTCCGATTGCCCTGGTCGCCTCTTGGGCGCTCGTTGCGGTCGCATTGCATCGCGCCGTGCTAATGCAGAGGAGTCCTGCGTCCGTCCAACTGACGATCGATCGCCAATTCTGGGCCTATCTGTGGATTGCGGTTAAACTGTGGGCCGCTCTTCATCTCGTTTTTGCAGCATGTGCGCTTGTCGTCGTCGGTCCTGTCTTCGTGTCCCTCGTCGTCTTTCGGGGCACCCATCTGCTGCCGTCACCCATCCTGAATCCTGTCCTCCAAGGGCTAATTTGGGTGTTGCTGTCGCTGGCAGTCGCAAAGCTCTCCCTTGCATTCCCGGCTGTAGCGCTTGGCGAGAAGAGATCCTTGAGATCCAGTTTCGAGCTAGGGTCCGGCAACGCTTTTCGCCTCTGCATCATTTGGGCTTTGCCGTGCATCGGCCTTGTCCTCCTGATGGACCAGGCGCAGGAGATGCTTGGCTCGGCACTGAGGACTTGGCTGGGCTTGCTGGGGGAGGCGCTTGCTTCGCTGATCGTCTCGGCAGTGCAGACGACTGGCGTCATGCTCGCAATCGTTCTCCTGTCGCTGTCCTACCTACATCTGCGCGATGCCGAAGCGCGGCGTGCGCCGCATGTCGGCAGCGTTGACATTGAGTCTTTGGGGGCAGGTTCTCCCACTTGAGAACATGCGGCGCGCGGATTACAGATATTGGTGGGTATCAAAAAAACAAAGAAAGTACCAATTTTCTCTATTCTTTCTCTCGCGAACCTGACTGGTCGAGAACCCAGGACGTCAAGTGGACGTCTCCAATTGGCACTGCGTTTCAGCTTGCGAATTCAACAGATCAGCCGGAGTCCAACTCTTGTCCGATGACCGGCAACTACCGGCCGCTCCCTCAAAATCGTCCGAACAGATCCCCTTCCGGCACTGCTCCCATCGCGCGATACGCCTTCCATAGCGCCTCGTCGATCGCGCGCCGCAGGCGCTGCCGTCTCCCCCGATCGTGCAAGCGGACGGTGAACACTGCGACCCAGGCGGTGCCTGGCTTCGGGGTCGCGAGCAGTGCCGTCGTGCCTGGCAGCGAGCCGTCATGGAACAGCATGACGCCGTCGCCCAGCGGCCGCTGGAACAAGCCGAGGCCCATTGTCGTCCCGGCATCATCGACTGGGCCGGTCGGGCGCGCCATGGCGGCTACGCTCGCCGGTTGCAGCAGGGTCGGCGCCGCGAGGATCGCGCGCAACAGGTCGACGGGCGCGGCGATCCAGCCATGGGCCGCCGCGATCGGCGCGAAGGCATACGGGTCCTCGGGCCGCTCGTCGCCGGGCTCTGCATGGTAGAGCGCCTCGCCGACGCGCCGGCCTGCGCGGTCGCCGCGCGCGATCGTCAGCCGCACAGCGCCCGTCGGTACCAGGACCAGCCGGCGCACGACCGCCTCATAGCTGTCGCCGCCGCGCGCTTCGATGACCGCCTCGGCGACGCAGTAACCGAAGTCGGAATAGGCGAAGCGGCTGCCAGGGTCGAACTGCAGCGGTTCGCCAAACATGAACGCGATCGTGCTGGCACAGCCGGGCGGGCCCGCCGTGGCGCGTGCGCGCGTCAGGAAGGTCGGATCCTGCGCGGCGTCGCGGTCCCAGCCGCCGCGATGCGACAGGAGATGGCGCAGCGTGATCGCAGCCCAGCGCGGATCGGCGGGGAGCGCAGCCCCGAACCGCTCGGCAAGGATCGGCAGCACCCGCGCGTCGAGATCGAGGCGACCCTCCTCGACGAGGCGCAGGGCAGCCATCGCGGTCAGCGGCTTCGACAGGCTGGCGACGCGGAACAGCGTCGCCGGCGTCGCCGGCGTGCCCGGCTCGGCCTCGCCGAAGCCCCGCGCATAGATCAGCCGCCCCTCCGCCGCGACGACGAGCGCGCCGGACGGCAGGCGCCACTTGGCCATGAACGCGGCCATGACGGCGTCGAAGGGCTGGGTGCCCGGCAGCGCCGCGCCGGTCTGCGCGCGGCTCGGCGTCGCGGCGGCGAGCAGGCTGGCGATCGCGACAGCCGTGCCGCGCCACGCCGCCCGCGCGGCCACCGGCGTCACGCCTCGGCCGCCTCCGCCGGCACCTTGCCGCCATGGGCGAGCGACCAGGGATCGGGCGCGGTGAGGAAGCTGCGCACGTTCTCGATCTGCTGCGGCGGCATCAGCTTGTCGGCCTCCGCCACGGCGAGCATGTCCCACCACGTCACCAGCGCGTGCAGCCGGACGCCCTCCGCGGCGAGGCTCGCCGTGCTCTGCGGGAAGATGCCGTAGTGGAAGATGACGAAGGTGTCGGTCACCTTCGCCTCGGCGGCGCGCAGCGCCCGCACGAAGTTGAGCTTCGACCCGCCGTCGGTCGCAAGGTCCTCGACCAGCAGCACGCGCGCGCCCGGCTCGAACGTGCCCTCGATCTGCGCGTTGCGGCCGAAGCCCTTGGCCTTCTTGCGCACGTAGAGCATGGGCAGCGCCATGCGCTCGGCCATCCAGGCGGCGAAGGGGATGCCGGCCGTCTCGCCGCCCGCGATCGCGTCGACGCTTTCGTGCCCGACCGCGCGCTCGACCAGGTCGACGCCCATGTCCATGAGCCGCCGGCGCGCGCGCGGGAAGGAGATGATGCGACGGCAATCGACATAGACCGGCGACGCGCGGCCGCTGGTGAAGATGAAGGGCTCGTCCGGGCGGAACAGGACGGCCTTGATCTCCAGCAGGATGCGGGCGGCGATCAGCGCTGACTCGGCGGGCGCGGTCCGGCTCGGCACATGCGTCATGGCTCTCTCTGGTCGGGCAAGGGGCTGGGCTGGCAAGGCGATCCTGGCGACGGCGGCGCGCACGTCAACTGGCCAGGTGGAGCCGGCCCGCCGTCAGCCGCCGACGAGGAGCGACGGGAGCGTCGGGTCGGCCGCCAGGGTCGCGGCGCTGCCGGTCCGCACGATGCGGCCGCTTTGCAACAGGAGGCCGCGATCGGCGATCGCCAATGCCCGCGCCGGGCTCGGATCGGCGAGCAGGACGCCGGCGCCGGCCGAGGCAGCGCGGCGAATCGCGGCGGCGACGACCGTCGCGACCTGGGGCGCCAGGCCTTGCAGCGGCTCGTCGAGCAGCAGCAGCCGCGTGCCGGTCATGGCGGCGCGCGCGATCGCCAGCATCTGCTGCTGCCCGCCGGAGAGCTGCCAGGCCGGCCGGTCGCGATGCGGCACCAGATCTGGGAACAGCGCCAGGGCCGCGGCGGCGCGGCGGCGGCGCTCCGCGCGATCGGGCGGGCCGGCAGCGTCGAGCGTCTCGGCGGCGCTGAGGCCGGGGAAGACGCGCCGCCCCTCCGGGCACCAGCCGATGCCAGCGCGGGCGCGCGCTTCGGGCGAGGCCGTGCGCAGGTCGGCGCCGTCCAGGTCGAGACGGCGCGCCGTCGCCGGCGCCAAGCCCATCAGCGCCCGCAGCAGGCTGGTCTTGCCGGCACCGTTGGCGCCGAGCAGTGCCACCACCTCGCCCGAGGCGACCGTGAGCCCGGCATCGACGACCGCTGCGACGCCGCCCGGCGTCGCGTCGAGCCCGTCCACGTCGAGCAGCGCCGTCATGGCGCTACCCGTTGGCCAACTCGCTGGCCGAGATAGGCGGCGCGCACGGTCGGATCGGCGGCGACTGCTTGCGGCGGGCCGACGGCGATGACGCGGCCGGCGTCGAGGCAGACCACACGGTCGGCCAGCGGCATCAGGAACCCCATGCTGTGCTCGATGACCAGCAGCGCCATGCCGCCCGCGGCACGGTCGCGCAGCAGTTGCCCCAGCGCCGTGGCCTCGTCGGGCGCCAATCCTGCAGCCGGCTCGTCGAGCAGCAGGACGCGCGGGCCGGCAGCGCAGGCACGCGCGATGTCGACCAGGCGCCGGGCGCCGGCGGGCAGCGCGTCACAGGTCGCGCCGGCCCAGGGCAGCGCCTGCGCGTCGCGCAGCAGCGCCAGCGCCTGCGCGCGCGCCTGAGCGAGCGCCGGCACAGATCCATCGGCCGGACGCTGCGCCAGCCAGCCCGCGGCGACGGCGTCAGCGGCTGACAGGCCCGGCGGCAGGGCCGGCATTTGGAAGCTGCGGCCGAGGCCCGCGCGCGCGCGCCGGTGCGGCGGGCCGGCAAGCGCGCGCAGGCTCCCGTCCGCGCCGGCGATCGTCACGGCACCGGCATCGGCGGCCACGGTGCCGGACAGCAGGTTGACCAGCGTCGTCTTGCCCGAGCCGTTCGGCCCGATCAGGCCGGTGATCCGGCCGGCGACGAGGTCGAGATCGACGCCGTCAAGTGCTGCGATGCCGCCGAAGCGCTTTGCGAGACCGCGCGCCCGCAGCGCCGGAGCGCCGGCTGCGGCGCGCGGCGCCGGCGCGGGCAGGACCGCGGGCGGGGGCGCGGCCGGCAGGGGCTCGGGCGCCGCACGGCGTCGGGCGAACAGACCAGCCACGCCGTCGGGCGCGAACAGCACGGCGATCAGCAGGGCAGCGCCGTAGGCGAAGATCGACCAGCGGTCGAAGGCGCGCAGCCATTCCGGCAGGTGCACGAGGAGCAGCGCTGCCGCCATGCCGCCCCAAAGGCTGCGGCTGCCGCCGACCACCGTCATCGCCAGGCAGGCCAGCATGACGCCGAGCCCGGCGGATTCCGGCGAAGCGACGCCGACGACATGCGCTTGCAGCGCGCCGGCGGCACCAGCCAGACCCGCACCGGCCACGAACGCAACGAACCGCATCCTGCCGGCATCGATGCCGAGCGCGGCCGCGGCGTCGGGCGCGTCGCGGAGCGTGGCGAGCACGAGGGCGCGACCGCGGCGCGTCAGTCGCCAGGCGATCCAGGCACCTGCACCGGCGCAGGCCCAGGCAAGGAGCGTCAGCGCCAGGCCGCGCGGCAGCGTCCATGCGCCGAGCCTTGGCAGCGGCACGCCGGCGATGCCGTTCGCGCCCCCGGTCAAGGCACCGCCATGCAGCGCCGCGAGGACGGCGGCTTGCGCCAGGCAGAGCGTCGCGAGCGCGAAGGAATGCGCGCCCAGGCGCAGCACCGGCACGGCGACGATGGAAGCCGCGAGCATGGCTGCTCCGGCCGAGGCGGCCAGCGTCAGCGGGAAGGCCCGGGCCAGCCACGCGATCTCGCTCGTCAGCATCGCCGCGGCATAGGCGCCGATGCCGAACAGCGCGCCCTGGGCGAGCGACAGCGCGCCGGCATGGCCGAGGACGAGCTGGTAGCCGACGACCAGCAGCGCATAGACGCCGCCCAGCGCCAGAAGCCGCAGGCCGTAGGCGTCCGCCGTCGCCAGCCAGGCGATCGCACCGGCCGCGACGGCCGCGGCAAGGAGCGGACGCGGCAGCACGGCGATCACGCGCGCCGTCCGTAGGGCTCGCCGAGCAGCCCTTGCGGGCGGACGAGCAGCAGGACGAGCACGCAGGCATAGAGCAGCGCCTCGGCGAGCGGCGGCGAGGCGGCGGCGCCGACCGCCGTCTCGAAGGCGGCGATCAGCAGCGCGCCGATCACGGCGCCGCCGATGCGTCCCCAGCCGCCGAGAGTCGCCGCGATGTACGCCTTGACCATCAGACCGGCGCCCTCGCCGGCGACGACGAAGTACTGGTGCGACAGCAAGAGGCCGGCGATGCCGGCCAGCGCCGCGGCGAGCGCGAAGCTCAGCCCGGCAAGGTGCCCGGCGGGGATGCCGACGGCGCGCGCGGTCTCGGGATCCTGCGCGGCGGCGCGCAGCCGCCGTCCCGTCCAGCTATGCGCGAGCAGGAGATGCACCGCCAGGAGCAGGACGCCGGCGACCGCTGCCATGGCGACGGACTGGCGCGGCAGCGCATGGCCCAGGGTCGTCAGCGTCGGCGTCCCGCCTGGCCCCGGCGGCAGCAGCGCCGGCCCGCCCAGCGGCGCCGCGCCGAACAGGCCGGCCAGGGCATGCTCCAGCATCAGCCCGACGGCGATGGTCGCGATATAGGCGGCGACCGGCGGGCGTGCCGCGAGCGGCCGGACGGCCAGGCGCTCGATCGCCCAGCCGAGCGCTGCCAAGGCGAGCGCCACCACCGGCAGCAGGGCGAGGCCGGTCCACGGACCCAGCGCCGGAGCGGCGCGCTGCGCCAGGGCGGCGGCAAGGAAGCCGCCGGCGACGCACAAATCGCCCTGCGCGAAGTTGACCGCGCCGACCGCGTTGAGCACGAGCACGAAGCCCAGCGCCACCAGCGCATAGGCGGCGCCGAGAGCCAGCGCGTTGGCGATCAGGACCGGCAGGTCCACGGCGCAGGCGCTCGGCTGGGCAGGTGACGGACCAGGCGAGCGCTCACGGCACGCCTGCAACGTTCTCGTAGCGCATGGTGACGGTTGGCGTCCGGCTGCGCCCGTCATAGCAGACGATGACCGCGTCATGCGCCATGTTGCCGCGACCGTCGCTGCGATAGGTGGCGCCCGCGCCGGCATGGCGGCCGCGCGCGAGCGCGTCGCGGACCGCCGGCCCGGTGCGCGCGCCGGACCGGATCGCGGCGACGACCATGGACACGGCGTCGTACTGGCCGACGGCGAAGCCGTCAGGCTCGCCGGCGAAGGCGGCGCGGTAGTCGCGGGCGAAAGCAGCGACGGCCGGGCTCGCATCGGCGGCCGGCGCGGCGCCGGTCTCCGCGCAGACCTGGGCGAGCTCGGCCGGTTCGAGCAGGGCCGCCGTCGCCGGCTGGTGCATGGCTGAGCCGGCGATGATCGGCACCGCTCCTGCCACCGGCCCCGGGCGACCGGGGCCGCCGCCGCGCCCGGCTGCCGCCCATTGCTTGACGAACAGCGCGGTCGGCCCGGCATGCAGCTGCAGCACCAGCGCGTCCGGCTGCGCTGCCAGCGCTTGCGCCACGATCGGGCTCAGGTCGCGCAGGCCCAGCGCCAGCTCGATATCGGCCGCCACCGCGACGCCGAGGCCCGCGAAGGCTGCCGCGAGCGCCTGGCGCCCGCTCTGGCCATACGCTGTCGATTGCGACACCAGCGCCACGCGCTTGGCGGCGAGCGCCTGCGCCGCATAGCGCGCCTGCGCCAGCTTCGCCGTCGGGTCGGCGGGGAAGAAACGGAACACCCAGGGGATGCCCATCTCGGTGATGCGCGCGGTGCCGGACACCGTCACCAGCGGTACCTGCGCCTCCGCGGCGAGCGGCAGGAAGGCCAGCATGTGCGGCCCAAAGATCGAGGCGGCGACGGCGATCGTGCTCCGGCCCACGCCCTTGGCGAAGGCGTTGGTCGCCGTCTCCGGCGACGCGCCGGCGTCGAGCACGGTCCAGCGCAGGTCGACGCCCGGGATGCCCTGCGCCTTCGCCTGCTCCAGCGCCAGGACGGCGCCGTTCCGCTGGCTCATGCCCTCGAGCGCCAGGGGGCCGGTGATCGGCACGATCACCGCGATGTCGATGACGGTCGGTACGGGCGCAGGCGGCAAGGGCGTCGTCGCGACCGCCGGCGGCGTCCATGCCGAGGCGATGAGGGCGAGGGCTGTCGCAGCGAGGGCGAGCGGGAAGCGGCGGGCAGGCACCATGGACGAACCTCCGGACCGGGCGCGCGCTGGGAGTCCCCGCGGGGACCGGTCGGAGGGACGGAATCGGCCGGTCGGGGACCGGCGCTCATCCGTCCGCGGCGACTCCCTTCGCCGGCATGATCCGGGTCAGGTTCGATGGGTGTGATCTCAGCCCCCGGCACGGATCGACGACTGTGATCGACGATCCCTGCGGGACACCCCAGCGCCACGCTGCTGCCTGCGTAGCCGTGCCGGGCTCGCCTGTCAAACGACGGCGGCTGCCGGTGCCGGCGCTGCGGGCGTGGCGCTGTGCTGCGGCTCCAGCGCGGCGCGGCCGCGGGCGGTCAGGACGACGATGCGCTCATCCGTGCCGCCGATGGCGACGAGCCCGTCGAGGCACGCATCCTCCCAGACGGAGAGCCGGGGGCAGGTCGAGCGCCAGGCCTCCATGACGGCGGCATAGCTGCGCGGGCGCTCGGCGACCCAGGCGAGGAACTGCAGGGTCGCCAGGCTGACGGCGGGCGGCGGGTGGTCGTGGCGCATGGCACAGTCCCCGGCGCCGTCGGGCGAACGGCGTCGGCTGGCAGTCTACAACGGAGCCCCGGGCCGGTGCAGCGAGGCCGGGAAGATGCAGCCGCTGCCGTCAGGCTCAAAACAAGAACATCGATCCCCTGGCCTTTTCCCAAGCCGGTATCGCGGCTTGACGGCCTGCTTCGTTCTCGATAGAACGAATCTCGAACAAGAACCGACCAAGAACGAACCAGCGCGGAGTACGGTCATGAGCGGGATGGAGCGAGCCAACGCATTGCAGAGCCTGCGCGTCCAGATCCGCGGCCTGGAAGGGCCGCCGGCCGGCGCTGCGGGCGTGCTGCCCTTGGGCATT
>JAEULF010000044.1 GCA_016793965.1 Alphaproteobacteria bacterium
TCGCCGCGATCGAGGCCCCAGGTCGAGAAACCGCCCGGCAGGACGAGGAAGTTCGCTTCGCGCAGCGCGCCCCTGGCGATCGCGGCGCCGTCGACCAACCTGTAGGGCAGGCCGAGGCGCACGAGGGTCAGGGCGGCGAACCCGAAATAGGGGTATGCTGAAACCTGGCCGCCGAGCAGGGCGACGCGCGCGCCGCTGAGCGGCAGGGCGTGCTCCGGCAGCGCGCCGGGCCATGGCTTGGCTGTCAGGCCGAGGGCGTCGAAGGCGCCGGCCGGCACCTTCTCCGCGTCGAGCACATAGTCGCCGGCCTCGCTGCCGGATGTCGCCTGGGTGCACCACCAGACCGGCACGCCGCGCGCGGCGAGCCGGCTCGCCACCATGGCGACATCATAGCTGTCAGCGTTGTGCCGCCAGGAGAGCGCGTGCAGCCTCGCCATGCGCTGCGCCGCCTCAGCGTCAGGCCATCACGCGGTTCCAGCGCTCTGTCCACTCGGCCCGCTTGTCGCTCATGAACTCGTGGTCGAGGATGACCATTCCCTTCAGCTGCTCCGCCGTGAAGTCGGCGCGCGGCCGCAGCTTGGCGTCGAGCTTGGCGAGCATCTTCGGGTTGGAGCCCGGGTAGTTCCCCCAGCCGGTGAAATGCGGCTGGATGTCCGGATCCATGGCCATGTTGATCCAGCGCTCCGCCCATATGCGGTTCTTCGAGTTCTTGGCTACGCCATAGCCCCAGCTCAGCTCGACGCCGCCCTCTTTCGGGTAGACCCAATCGACCTGGGCGCCCTTGTCCTGGATCGAGTAGGTCTGGGACTTGTAGAAGGGCGCGATCAGGGCCTCGCCGCTCTGCAGGGCGTTCATGATGGAGTCCGTGTCCTTGGCGACGATCGGCTTCAAGTCCGCGAGCTTCTTCAGCATCTCGAAGCCGGCATCGGCGTCCTTCGGCGGCTTTCCCTGGGCGAGCGCGCCGATGACCACCGGATAGAGGCCGATCGTGTGCGAGACGTCGGGGATGACGATGCGGCCCTTGAACTCCGGGCGCCAGATGTCGGCGAAGGACGACGGCGGCGTCTTCAGGGAGCGCGCGTAAGTGATTCCGATCGCCGTGTAGTAGTTGGTCACCCAATGAGGCCGGACCATCGTTGGGTAGAGGTCCTTGAGGTTGCTGAGATCGGGCGACCTCGGATCAAGGGTCTCGAGCACGCCCTGCTTGATCGCCTGGGGGAAATGGCCGTCGCCAAGGTTGACGACGTCGTAGCTGTGGTCGGCGAGGCTCACCTTGAGCTTGGTGATGCGCTCGGCCGGCGCCGAGCCCGTGTCGTTCACGACCTTGACGCCGTACTTCTCGAAGAAGGGCTTGTTGATGCCCTTCTCGACAGCCTCGGCGTTGAAGCCGCCCCAGGTCATGACGACGATCTTCTCGGGCTTCGCTTGCGCCTCGATCGTGCCGGCGCCCGTGAGCGCGGCCGAAGCCAGTGCCGTCGAGCCCGCAAGGAATTCCCGCCTGCGCATGACCTGCCTCCCCTGAGTGACGCCAGTTTCAGCATCTTCGTTCGGTGCTGATCGGCCGGTCAAGGGGAACGCCGAAAGGCGCAGCGCGACGCGGTTCACCAGCCGGCGGCGTAGGAAGCGCGGCGAGGATCGGCGCCCGCGGTCATGACGCCCGATGCGAGGTCGTGGACCACCGCGCAGACTCCGCCGGCGCGCCACGTCCAATCCTCCCACCACTGCACGTCATGGCCGCGCGCTGCCAGGGCCTCGCCGGTCGCGCGCGAGAAGCGGCTTTCCAAGTTGAGCCGTCCCGGCTGCGGCTTGTGCGGCTCGAAGCTGTCGGGGAAGGAGTAGGTCGCGAAGCGCGGCTGCTCGATGGCAGCCTGCGGGTCCATTCCGAACACCCGGACGCCGAGCAGGACGTGCAGCATCGCCTGGAGCTGGACGTCGCCGCCCGGGGTGCCGAACGGCATGACCATGTGGCCGGGCGACACCGCCATAGCGGGGCTCGGCGTCAGGCGCGGCCGCTTGCCTGCGACGGCGGCCGAGGCATGCGCCGGGTCGGCCCAGCCTTGCGAACCGCGCGAGGACGGGCAGAGGCCGGTGCCCGGCACGACCGGCGTGTCAGATGAGGTGTCCGAGGGCGTCGCCGAGAAGGCGTTTCCCCAGCGGTCGACGACGCAGACATAGGATGTGTCGAGGCTGCCGGCCGTCGCTGCGGCGGCCCCGGGTGCCGCAAGGTTCGCGCGCGCGCGCGTGGGGTCGATCAGGGCGCGTTGCGCGCGCGCGTGGTCGGCGGAAAGCAGGCGGTCGAGAGGCACGTCGACGAATCGTGGGTCGCCGTACCAGCGCTCGCGGTCGTCGAAGGCGAGCTTCAAGACCTCGACGAGGGTATGGACGTAGTCGACGCTGTTGTGGCCCACGCTGCGGATCTCCGCAGGATCGATCATGTTGAGCGCCTGGCCGAGCGCAGGTCCCTGGCACCAGGGGCCGCAGAAATAGACGTCGAGGTCGGCGAAGCGGACCTTCCGCGCCGGCGATATCTCCGGCTGGTACGCGGCGAGGTCGGAAGCCGCGAGCAGCCCGCCCTCGCGGCGGTGGAAGTCGAGGATCGCGTGCGCGATGTCGCCGGAATAGAAGGCGTCCCGCGCCGCCTTCAGGCCGGCAGCGCGGCCGCGACCGGAAGCCGCGCGCTCCTGGTCGACCATGTACTGCAGCGTGCGGCCGAGGTCGGCCTGGACGAACGGGACGCCGACGACCGGCGGGCGGCCGCCCGGGAGGTAGATCGCCGCGCTGGAGGGCCAGCGGCGGTAGCTCTCAGCGTACTCCTCGACCACCCGCGCCATGACCGCATGCATCGGGAAGCCGTCGCGCGCGAACCGGATGGCGAATTGCGCGACGTCGCCGAAGCTCAGCGTGCCGAAGCGCTCGAGGACGGCGATCCACGTGCCCGGCGCTGCGGGGACGACCGTGCGCAGCACGCCGTGCGGGATCGTGCCGCCGTGGCGCTCCATGAAGAAGCGGGGCGGCAGCGCGCGGGGCCAATGCCCGAGGCCGCTGACCTCGAGCACGACGCCGTCGCCCGCCATGCGCAAGAGGATCGGGGCGACGCCGGCGACGTTGACGATGTCGCTTTGCAGAACGCCGAGCGCGATGCCGGCCGCGACGCCGGCGTCGACGGCGTTGCCGCCGGCCTCGAGCACCTGAAGCCCGGCCTGCGCCGCGAGGTAGTGGCCCGCCGCGACCATGTGGCGGGTCCCCATCAGTGCCGGCCGATGCGCGGTCGCCACCGTCCCCGCTGGACCGTCATGCGCCGTGCGTCCTGTCAGGGTCCGGTCGCTGGGCGTGACCACTATGGGCATGGTTCCTCCGGTGCAAGGCGACTGGTGATCGCGCACTGTGCGGCAGATCCCTCTGCTTGCCCAGGCCGCGCGCGACGACCCTGGCCACCGGGCCTCAGTCCAGCGCGAAGCCGAGCGCGATCAGCGCGTGCCTGACGTCCTGCTGCGCGAGGGCAGCAACGAACGCCCGCACCGCCGGGCGATCGAGACGCGCGCGAGGAATCGCGAAATCGTAGCTCTCGTCGCGCAGGGGGATGAACGCGAGGCCGTACTGCCGGGCGACCGTGGCGATCGCCAGGCCCCAGTCGGCCCGGCCCTGCTGGATCGCGGCGGCGACGGCGTTGTGGGTCTTCGCCTGGTTCGGGTAGCCGACGGGCCGCGCGCCGTCGAGCAACCCGTCGAGCAGGATGCGGGTGCCGCTGCCGGCATTGCGGTTGACCAGCACGCAGGTCTGGTCCGCGAGCGCCGCGCGCACCGCTGCGGCTGCGTCCTTGCCGGCGAAGCGCGCATCGCCCGATCGGTACAGGATGCCCTGCTGCCGGCGGTAGCCGGGCAGCAGGGCGAGATCCGCCGTCAGGAAGGGCCGGTTGTAGGTATCGCTCGCCGGATCGAGTAGGTGCACGGGCGCCACGTCGCACTCGCCGCGCTTGGCGGCGGCGATGCCGCCAAGGCTGCCGACGTTGAGCAGCTTGACGCGGATGCCCGCGCGCTCGAGCGGCGCCATGACGGCATCGAGGCCGATGCAATGGCTGCCGATGATCACGAGGTCGGCGGGCTCCAAGTCGCGGCCGATGAGCTGGACGTCGACCTGCGTGCCTTCGGCCACGGCCTCGGCATGCTGCGGCACTGCAACGAAGCCGTCGGCCTGGCTGAAGGCCGTCACCGCGCCCGATCCCTTCGCTGTCGGATAGGCGGCGATCCCGTCCTCGGTGCGCACGAGCGATACCATGACGTACTCGGTGCGGCCGCGCTCCGACGCGATGCGCAGGGGCAGGCGCGCTCCGACCGACGCGCGCGTCTCGGCCCGCAGGCCGGCGAAGGCGCGGATGACAGGGGCGGCGAACTCGTGGAACGTGAAGATCGCAGAGGTCGGGAAGCCGGGCAGCAGCAAGACCGGCACCTTTCCGATGACGGCCAGGCAGAGCGGCTTGCCGGGCTTCAGCGCGACGCCGTGCGCGATCACGCCGGGCGCCCCGAGCCGGCCGACGACGCGATAGGTGATATCTCCGGCGCCCTTGGAGGTGCCGCCGGAGACGAGGACCATGTCGCAGGTGAGCGCGCCGCGCAGCGCCGCTTCGAGGCTTGCCTCGTCGTCCCGGCAGATGCCGAGATCGACTGGCTCGCCCCCGCATTCCGACACCGCGGCGGCGATGATCGCCCGATTGGAATCGTAGACCCGGCCGGGGCGGAGCGGCGCGCCGAGCGGCACGATCTCGTCGCCCGTCGACAGGACGGCCACGCGCGGCCGGCGGACGACCGGGACCGCGGCCCGGCCGATCGCCGCGAGCGCGCCGATCTCGCGCGACGTGACGAGCCGGCCGGCGCGCAGCACAACCTCGCCGCGCCCGATGTCGCTGCCCGCGAAGGTGACGTACTGGCCGGGCGCTGCCGATCGGAAGATGTCGACTGCTGCGCTCCCGTCCTGTTCCGTGAACTCCGAATGCTCGATCATGACGACGGCATCGGCGCCGCGCGGGATCATCGCACCTGTCGCGATCACCGTCGCCGTGCCCGGCGCGACCTCGACGCGCGGTGCTACGCCGCAGGCCAGGACCTCGGGGTTGACCGCCAAGCGCCGCGGCGTGTCCTCGTCGGCGCCTGAGGTGTCGGCCGCGCGCAGCGCGAACCCGTCGACGCCCGACCTGTCGAAGGCGGGCGCGTCAACCTCGGCTGCGATGTCCGACGCCAAGACGCGGCCGAGCGACGCGGCGAGCGGCACGGTCTCCGCGCTGCACGGCCTCAGGGCGACATGGCGGTGGAAGCGAGCGATCGCTTCGTCGCGCCCGATCACCTCGAGGAACTGCTCCTGGCTTGCGGCGCGGCGGACGAAGGAGGCGATCGGTTCGGTCGGCATCCGCGATCTCTGGCAATGGCGAGCGTCGGGGTCAGGATAGAGCGTTGTCGCCGCCGGAGCCCTCGCTCGGCAAGTGCATCAAGTGGACGGTGACGCTTTCGCCGGCCGGCACGCCCTCGCTTGCCGCGGGAACGACGACGAACCCGTCGGCCCGCAGCAGCGGGCCGATGCCCGTCGCGGCGCCCGAGCCGACCGGCTCCGCGCGGCCGTCGGCGACGCGGACGCGGTAGAGGTCCGTCATGCCGATCTCCGAGACGAGCTTGCGCGCTGCCGGCAGGCGCAGGCGGGCGTGAGGCAGCGCGGCGGGCAATCCGGCGCGCCGGCGGATGGCCGGGCCGGCGACCATCTCGTAGGCGGCATGGCAGCCGCCCGGGTCGCCGGGCAGGAGAATGACCGGCGA
>JAEULF010000049.1 GCA_016793965.1 Alphaproteobacteria bacterium
CGCGATCGCCTCGGCGACGAAGGGACCTTTGCCGTCGAAGAACACCGACGGGACGCCCTGGCGGTAGAGCGCCTCGGCGCATTCGGCCTTGCTGCGCGGCTCGAGCAGGCACTCGCCGAGGCCGACATGCTCGGGATGGCGGCGTACGAAGTCGAGCAGCGGCTCCGTCTCCACGCCCACCATGCGGAAGATCAGCGTCACCGGCTGCAGCTCGCCCTGGGCGCCGCCCTTCTCCCAAGGCGCGCCGGCCATGACGGCGATGTCGCCGTCGCCCGAGCAGTCGACGAACAGCTCGGCCTCGAGGAGCGTGCGCTCGCCCTTGTTGAGGACGATGACGCCGGCGACGCGGCCGTGCTCGACGACGACGTCCTCGGCGAAGCTGTACAGAAGCAGCGACACGCCGGATTGCTTCAGCAGACGGCTGACCGCGATCTTCATGATCTCCGGGTCGACGCAGGTGAGCCAGAGCGAGCGCCAGTCGAAATAGGGCGGCACCAGCCCGCCCATGCGGTCGCACTCGTCGAGCAACTCGCGGATCACGCCGCCAACGACCCACTCGCCGCGCGCCGACAGGCAGGCATTGAGCGGCAAGCCGGAGACGAGCTCGCCGCCGGCCATCGGGCCGGCGTCCACAAGCACCGTACGGGCGCCGTTCCGCGCGGCCGCGATCGCCGCCGCCACACCGGCGCTGCCGGCGCCGACCACGACGACGTCCCAGCGCTCGGAGCGGACCTGCCCGGCCATGCTCAGTGCGTCCCGTCGAGCACGGCGCCCTGCGCCTTGAGCACGTCGCGCAGCCGCGGCACCTGGACCTCGCGCACGTCGCCGCCCCAGGCATTCGCGGTCGCGCACATGGCAGCGGCGGTCCCTGCCGCCTCGCCCATGGCCATGACCGTGCCCATGACGCGCGCGGTCGAGTGGGCGCCGCGGGTGGCCGACATGCACCGGCCGGCGACCAGCACGTTCTTCAGCCCCTTCGGCACCAGCGTGCCGTAGGGGATGTCGTAGGAGCCGCCGTCCTTGATGGCATGGCGGATGTGACCGGTGCCGGCGAGGTGGATGTCGTACTCGTGGGCGCCCTTGGCGATGCCGTCCGGGCGCTTCCTCGCCTCCTTGACGTCGTCGTCGTTGAGCACGTACTCGCCCATCACGCGCCGGGTCTCGCGGATGCCGATGCGCGGCGCCACGCCGGAGTAGACCGCCTGGTCGAAGCCCGGCACGCGCTTCTGCAGGAAGGTCGCGCATTTCCAGACCTGCTCCATCAGGTCAGGCAGCGCCTGGCTGAGCTTGTCCGTGCGCGTCGCGTCGAGGTGGCCGATGCGCGTCGTGTTGACGCTGACCTCCTTGCGCGCGAGCGAGATGGGCGTCGCGCCGATCATCGACGTCTTGTACATCTCGCCGCTGGCGATGGCCGCGCCCAGGACCGGCCCCTCCGCGACGATGAAGACCTTCGGCAGGCCCTGCTTCTGCAGCGCCTCGGCGCATTGCGCCTTGGTGAGGTTGAGGCCGGCATACTCGCCGAGCCCGAAATTCTCGGGATGGTCGCGCACGAACTGCAGCAGCTTCGGCGCGTCCACGCCCTGCATGCGGAAGACGAGCGTCACCGGCTGCAGCTCCCCCTTGGCCGCGTCCCCGACCTCGAAGGGCGCGCCGGCGCCGATCGCCAGGTCGCCGTCGCCCGAGCAGTCGATGAAAAGCTTGGCCTTCAGCAACGTGCGCTGGTTCTTGTTCAGGACGACGAGCCCGGTCACCCTGCCGTCGCTGACCACGACGTCATGCGCGAACGTGTAGAGCAGGAGGTCGATCTTGTGCCGCCGCACCCAGTTGACGACGGCGATCTTCATGATCTCGGTGTCGTAGCAGACGATGGTGAGCGAGCGGTAGTCGCGGATCGGCCCGATGTAGCCGCCGAGCTTGTCGCACTCTGCCAGGAGCTCGCGCACGGCGCCGCCCACCACCCACTCGCCGCGCGAGGACAGGCACCCGTCGAGCGGGATGCCGGAGACCAGCTCGCCGCCGATCATCGGGCCGGCATCGACGATCAGGGTCCGCGCGCCGTGCTTGGCAGCGCCGACGGCGGCGGCGATGCCGGCCGCCCCGCCCCCGAGAACGACGACGTCGTAGGTCTCTTGCCGCATCGCCTGTGCCATGTCGGGCTCCTAGGGAATCAACGAAAGCGTCGTTCCGGGATCGAAGGCGTGCAGGCGTTCGGGGTCGAAGCGCAGCCGCACGTCCTGCCCGCTCGCGAAGGTCGAGCGCGGCTCTGCCCGGCAGGCGATCTCAGGTCCGCCGGCAATGCGCGCGTAGACGATGCGGTCCGGGCCGGACAGCTCGGTCATGGCCACGGTCGCCGGCGCGCCCGGGCCGTCGGCCGAGACGGCGACGGCCTCGGCGCGGACGCCGATCGTGGCCGCCCGGCCCGCTGCCGGCGCCAGGCGCGCGCCAGCGCCCGTGAGCAGGAGCGCGTACCCGGCGCCATGGAATCGCGCGTCGGCCCCGTCGCGCTCGACGCGCCCGGCCAGCAGGGCGATCTCGCGCTCGCCGACGAAGTTCGCGACGAACACGTTTGCCGGACGGTTGTAGATCGCCTCCGGCGCGTCGAACTGCTGCAACCGGCCCTTGTCGAACACCGCGATCCGCGTCGACAGTGTCATCGCCTCCGCCTGGTCGTGCGTGACGTAGACGATGGTCGAGCGGATCTGCTCGTGCAGCGCCTTGATGTCGCGCCGCATCCGGATGCGCAGCCGCGCGTCGAGGTTGGACAGCGGCTCGTCCAGCAGGAAGACTTTCGGCTCGCGCACCATGGCGCGGCCGAGCGCCACACGCTGCTGCTGCCCGCCGGACAGCTCGCGCGGATAGCGCGCCAGGAGCTCCGTGACGCCGAGCATGCCGGCGACGCGCTTCACCCGCGCCTCGATCTCCGCCTCCGCCGCCGACCGGCCGCGCGCCCGCAGCGGGAAGGCTACGTTCTCGAAGACCGTCATGTGGGGATAGAGCGCATAGTTCTGGAACACCATGGCCAGGTCGCGCTGGTCCGGCGGCAGGTCGTTGACGACGCGCTCGCCGATACGGATCTCGCCTGCGTCGGCGTCGATCAGGCCGGCGAGCAGGTTCAGCGTCGTCGACTTGCCGGAGCCCGACGGCCCGAGCAGCGAGACGAACTCGCCGGCCTCTATCGCCAGGTCGAGGGAGTCGAGGGCGGCGACGGCACCGAAGCGCTTGGAGACGCCGGAGAAGCGCACCCCCGTCATGGCATCAGCCCTTCACGCTGCCGCCGGTCATGCCGGACAGGAAGTAGCGCTGGAAGACGACGAAGACGCCGATCACCGGCACGATCGAGACCATGGCCGCAGCCGTGAGCGGCCCCCAGTCGCGGCCGAAGAAGCCGAGATAGTGGTAGATCGCGACGGGGAGCGTGCGGACCGATTCGGACGAGCTCATCACCACGGCGACGACGAAGTCGTTCCAGGCGAAGGTCAGGACGAAAAGCCCGGCCGCCACGAGTCCGGGCCCGGAGAGGGGCAGCACGATCTTGCGCAGGACGGCGAGGCGGCCGTAGCCGTCGATCATCGCCGCCTGCTCGATCTGCTCGGGGACCGTCCGGAAATAGCCGTAGAGGATCCACACGGTGATCGGCAGCTGGTAGGCGGTGTAGAGCAGGACCAGGCCGATCAGGCTGTCGTTGAGGTCGAGATTGACGAGGAAGGTGAAGGTCGGCACGAGGACCGAGGGAAGCGGGATGCTCATGACCGCGACGATGGCGAGCATGACGCCTTGCTTGCCGCGGAACGCGAAGCGCGCGAGCGCATATCCGGCAAGCGAGCCGAGCACGAGGCAGAGCGCCACGGTGGCAGCGGAGACGATGGCGCTGTTGAGGATCGGCCGGCCGATCCCCGTCTCCCAGAGCATCCGGTAGTGCGCCAGCGTCGGCTGGTCCGGAACGAGGAGCGGCGGGTACTCCAGGATGCGCTCGGTCGGCTTCAGCGAGGTCGAGAGACCCCAGAGGATCGGGAACAGCGCCGTCGCGACGATGCCGAGCATGATCGCCGCGTTGACGGCCCGCCGCAGCAGGCTGCGCGCGCGCCAGCTCATGCGGCGCTCCTGCGCTCGCGGAACAGGCGGACGAGCACGACGATGAGCGCCAGGTTGAACAGGAAGACCAGGAAGGCGAGCGCATTCGCCTGGCCGAGCCGGTAGTCCTGGAAGCCGATGCGGTAGAGCGTCAGGCCCATGGTCTGCGTCGCCTGGTCCGGCCCGCCGCCCGTCAGGATCAACGCGAAGGTGAGCACGTTGACGAAGTGGATGAGGAGGCGGACCAGGGTGATCAGGATGGGAATGCGCAGGAGCGGCAGGGTGAGGCGCCGGAAGCGGTACCAGGCAGAGGCGCCGTCGACTCGCGCCGCGGCGTGGAGCTGCGGGTCGATGCCCTTCAGCCCGGCCATCAGCAGGATCATGGCGAAGGCGCTGTCGCGCCAGACAGCGTTGCTCACCAGCGCCGCCATGGCGCCCGCCGGGTCGGCCAGCAGCGTCATGCCGCCGAGCCCGATCGGCCCGAGCGCCATGTGCATGAGGCCGGAATCGGGCGTGTAGATCCACTTGAGCAGCAGCGAGCCGACCAGCATGGAGATG